>JBIKUT010000180.1:0-4926 GCA_044347465.1 Ramlibacter sp. | reverse complement strand
TGCCGCACGCGGCCTTCCATCCGTTCTACGGGCCGTATCACGCCATGGGCAAGCGCCGCGCGCGACCCAAAGAGGCGCTGACCTTTGCGACGCAGTCCACCCACAAGCTGCTGGCGGGCATTAGCCAGGCCAGCCACGTGCTGGTGCAGGACTCGCAAAACCGCAAGCTCGATCGGCATCTGTTCAACGAGGCGTACCTGATGCACACCTCGACCAGCCCGCAGTACTCGATCATCGCCAGCTGCGACGTGGCCGCCGCCATGATGGAGCCGCCCGGCGGCACCGCGCTGGTGGAGGAAAGCATCCTGGAGGCGCTGGACTTTCGCCGCGCCATGCGCAAGGTCGATGCCGAATACGGCAAGGACTGGTGGTTCAAGGTCTGGGGCCCGGACAAGCTGGCCGACGAGGGCATCGGCCGCGCCGACGACTGGGTCATCAAGGGCGAGGCCCGCGCCGCCAAGTGGCACGGCTTTGGCAACCTGGCCGAAGGCTTCAACATGCTGGACCCGATCAAGTCCACCATCGTCACGCCGGGCCTGGACCTCAATGGCAAGTTCGCCAAGACCGGCATTCCGGCGTCCATCGTCACCCGCTTTCTCGCCGAGCACGGGATCATCGTGGAGAAGACGGGCCTCTACAGCTTCTTCATCATGTTCACCATCGGCATCACCAAGGGCCGCTGGAACACGATGCTGACCGCGCTGCAGCAGTTCAAGGACGACTACGCCCGCAACCAGCCGATGTGGCGCATCCTGCCGGAGTTCTGCCAGCAGCATCCGCGCTACGAGCGCATGGGCCTGGCCGATCTGTGCCAGCACGTGCACGAGCTCTATGCCAAGTACGACATCGCCCGCCTGACCACCGACATGTACCTGTCGGACCTCACGCCGGCCATGAAGCCCAGTGACGCCTTCGCGCACATCGCGCACCGCCGCACCGAGCGCGTGCCGATCGACGACCTCGAAGGCCGCATCACCACCTCGCTGGTGACACCTTACCCGCCGGGGATTCCGCTGTTGGTGCCGGGCGAGGTGTTCAACAAGAAGATCGTCGACTACCTGAAGTTCTCGCGCGAGTTCAACGCGCAGTGCCCGGGCTTCGAGACCGATATTCACGGCCTGGTGGAAGAAATCGGCGCCGATGGCAAGCCGATGTATTTCGCGGATTGTGTGAAGGCCTGAGGCCAGCCAACCCGAAAAAAAGCCCGCTTCGCGCGGGCTTTTTTCTGCGTGCTGGCAGGCCTCTGCGCGATCAACCCTGCGCCGGCTCCGCGATCCCGCCCACCACCTGGCTGAAGCCGCCGTCCACATACGTGATCTCGGCGGTGACGCCGCCCGCCAGGTCCGACAGCAGGAAGGCGGCTACGTTGCCCACGTCGTCGATGGTGATGTTGCGCCGGATCGGCGAGGTCTCGGCCACCACCGACAGGATCTTGCCGAAGCCCTTGATCCCGCTGGCGGCCAGCGTCTTGATCGGGCCCGCGCTGATGCCGTTCACGCGCATGCCCTTGGGGCCCAGCGATTCGGCCAGATAGCGCACCGACGCTTCGAGCGAAGCCTTGGCCAAGCCCATGGTGTTGTAGTTCGGGACGGTGCGGATCGCGCCCAGGTAAGACAGGGTCAACAGGGCCGACTTGTCATTCAAATAGGGCAGGGCGGCCTTGGCCATGGCGGGGAAGCTGTAGACGCTGATGTCGTGGGCGATCTTGAAGCCCTCGCGCGAGAGGCCGTCCAGGAAGTCGCCTGCAATCGCCTCGCGTGGCGCAAAGCCGATGGCATGCACGAAACCATCGAACTTCGGCCAGTGGCCTGAGAGGTCCTTGAACAGACTGTCGATCTGGGCATCGTCACCCACATCGCAATCGAAGATCAGCTTGGAGCCGAATTCGGCGGCGTACTCGGTGATGCGGTCCTTGAAGCGCTCGCCCACGTAGCTGAAAGCCAGTTCGGCGCCCTGCGCGTGGCAGGCACGGGCAATCCCGTAGGCGATCGAACGGTTGGACAGGACACCCGTGATCAACAATTTCTTGCCAGACAGAAAACCCATGGATCGCTCCCTCGAAAAAAGTCGGCAGAATTGTCGCATGCGTGGTTTGCAGCGCCTGTGCGCACTAGTCCTGATGGTGATGGTTGCCCCTGGCGCCTGGGCTGCCCACGCCTACGGCCAATTCGGCGACATCAAATACCCCCCGGGCTTCGCCCACTTTGACTACGTCAACCCCGCCGCTCCCAAGGGCGGCGAGATCCGCATGGTGCCGCCCACCCGGCCCACCAACTTCGACAAGTTCAACCCCTTCACCCTCAAGGGCACGCCGCCCTTTGGCATCGGTTCGCTGATGTTCGACACGCTCCTGGTGGGCAATCTGGACGAGCCCACCACCGCCTATGGCCTGCTGGCCCAGGACGTGGCGGTCGCCCCCACCGGCCTGTCGGTCACCTTCACCCTGCACCCGAATGCGCGCTTTCACGATGGCAAGCCGGTGCTGGCGGCCGACGTGGTGAACACCTTCAAGACCCTGATCTCCAAGCAGGCGGCCCCCCAGTTCCGCACGATTTACGCCGAGGTCAAGGACGCGGTGGTAGTGGCCGAGCGCACGGTGCGCTTTGACTTTGCAGCGCCCAATCCCGAGCTGCCGCTGGTGGTGGGCAGCATGCCCGTCTTCAGCCGCGACTGGGGCCAGGGCAAGCCATTTGACCAGGTGGTGTCGGACGTTCCGATTGGCTCGGGGCCGTATCGCATCGCCAACCCGCGCATGGGCCGCGACATCACCTATGTGCGCGATCCTGCGTATTGGGCCGCCGACCTGCCGGTGCGGCGCGGGCATTTCAACTTCGACCGCATCACCTTCAAGATCTACCTGGACGAGACCTCGCGCTTTGAGGGCCTGAAGGCCGGCGAATTCGATTTCATGCGCGAGTTCATCTCGCGCAACTGGGCGCGCCAGTACAAGGGGCGGGTGTTTGATTCCGGCGAGTTGAAGCAGCGCGCCTTTGAAAACCGCAACCCCGGCGATTTCCAGGGCTATGTGTTCAACCTGCGCAAGCCGAAGTTCCAGGACCCCCGGGTGCGGCGCGCCATCGGCCTGGCCTTCGACTTCGAGTGGATGAACCGCCAGCTCTTTTACGGCCTGTACAAGCGCGTGGACGGCTACTTTCCGAACAGCGAATTCCAGGCTCAGGGCCTGCCTGGCGCTGACGAATTGGCGCTACTCGAACCCTTGCGCGCCCAACTCGCGCCGGAGGTCTTCGGGCCGATCCCGCGCTCGCCGAGCACCGCGGCCCCCGCCAGCCTGCGAGACAACCTGCGCCAGGCCCAGGCCCTGCTGGCACAAGCGGGCTGGACCTACCGCGACGGCGCGCTGCGCAACGCCAAAGGCGAGGCCTTCACCCTGGAGTTCCTCACCGACCAGCCCTCGCTGGTTCGCATCGTCACCCCCTTTCAGAAGTCGCTGGAGAAACTCGGCATCCAGCTGACGTTCCGCTCGGTGGATTTTTCGCTGGCCAAGCAGAAGATGGATGCCTTCGATTTCGAACTCACCTCGGCGCGCCTGCCAGGCAGCACCTCGCCGGGCGGTGAATTGCTGGAGCGACTGGGGTCTCAGGCGGCGGCCACGCCGGGCTCGTCCAATGTCTGGGGTCTGGCGGACCCGGCGGTGGATGCCTTGCTGCAAAAAGTGGTGCAGGCCACCACGCGCGAGCAGCTGCGCGCCGCGCTGCGCGCCCTCGATCGGGTGCTCACACACGGCCACTATTCGGTGCCGCATTACTATGGCGACGCGTTCCTGGTGGGCTATCGCCCGCGCCGCTTCGAACTGCCCGCCACGATCCCGCCCTATTACGACGTGCATCAGTGGGCCATGTCCACCTGGTGGGCGTCGCCCGCTCACCGCTAACCCGCACCGCGCGCCATGGCCAGCTACATCCTCAAGCGCCTGCTGCTGATGATCCCCACCTTGTTCGGCGTGCTGCTGCTCACGTTTGTGGTGATCCAGTTCGTGCCCGGTGGGCCGGTCGAACAGATGGTGGCCCAGTTGCAAGGGCGCGATGCCGGGGGCGAGGGCGCTGCCAGCGCCGGGGCTGGCTACCGTGGTCGCCAAGGCGTGGACGAAAAGCGCATCGCGGAAATCCGCCAGCTGTATGGCTTTGACAAACCGGCGCACGAACGCTTCGTTCAGATGCTGGGGCAGTTCGCACGCTTCGATCTGGGCAAGAGCTTCTACCAACACAAAGATGTCTGGCAGTTGGTCAAAGAGAAGTTGCCGGTGTCCATCAGCCTGGGCCTGTGGACCTTCTTTCTGAGTTACCTCATTGCCGTGCCCCTGGGTGTGGCCAAGGCGGTGCGGGCGGGCTCACGCTTTGATCTGGTCAGCACGCTCTTTGTGTTGGTGGGCTATGCCATTCCCGGCTTTGTGCTCGGGGTGGCCCTGCTGGTGGTCTTTGGCGGCCAGTTGCAGTGGTTCCCCTTGCGCGGCTTGACCTCGTCCAACTGGGAGCAGCTCAGTGTCATGGGCAAGGTCGTAGATTACCTCTGGCACATCGCGTTGCCCGTCACCGCCATGGTCCTGGGCAGCTTCGCCGTCACCGCGATGCTGACCAAAAATGCCTTTCTCGAAGAAATCCGCAAGCAGTACGTGCTGACCGCCCGCGCCAAGGGTCTGCCCGAAAACAAGGTGCTGTGGAAGCATGTGATGCGCAACGCGCTCATTCCCATCGTCACCGGTTTTCCCGCGGCGTTCATCGGTGCCTTCTTCACCGGCTCACTCTTGATCGAGACGCTGTTCTCGCTCGATGGCTTGGGGCTCCTGAGTTACGAAAGCGTGATCCGCCGCGACTATCCAGTCGTTCTGGGCACCTTGTACCTGTTCACCCTGATCGGCTTGGTCACCAAGCTGGTGAGTGACCTGACCTACGTCTGGGTCGACCCCCG
>JBIKUT010000179.1:0-4931 GCA_044347465.1 Ramlibacter sp. | reverse complement strand
GGGGCTGATGCCTTGGAAGTAGCTTTGCACTTCCTCCTTGCTGCCCTCGGTGATGCCCCACTCCTCCTGCTGGCGGCTGTGGAAGGTCACCACCACGTTGTACTGCTCGCCCCCGCGCAGCGGGTAGTGCACCAGGTGACAGTTGGGGCCGACCCAGATGCTGGCGGCGTTCCATTGCAGGTCGACCGGGAAGTCTTTCTTGTCGACCACCGCGCGATACACCACATGGCCGGTCACGCGCGCCGGATCGCCCACGAACTGCTGGCGCACCACCGATTTCACGCCGTCGGCGCCGATCAGGGCCTGGCCACGGTAGGTCTTGCCGCCAGCGCAGTGCACGGTGACGCTGTCGGCGTCCTGCTCGATGCGCTCGACCCGGGTGTGGGTAAAGAATTCCACGCGGCCCGTCTCGACCGCGCCTTCGAGCAGCGAGGTGTGCACGTCGGCGCGGTGGATCACCGCATACGGGTTGCCAAAGCGTTGGCGAAAGGCCTCGCCGGTGGGAATCATGCCGACCTGGTACTCGTCGATCGCGTCGTGCATCACCATGTAGTCGGTGTAGACCGCGCGGCCACGCGCCTTCTCGCCAATGCCCAGGGCGTCGAAGGCATGAAAGGCGTTGGGGCCCAGCTGGATGCCGGCCCCGATCTCGCCGATCTCGGGGGCCTGCTCCAACACTTGCACCTGAAAACCCTGACGCACCAGGGACAGTGCAGCGGCCAGTCCCCCGATGCCGCCCCCGGCGACAACGACGGGCAAGGAAGAAGTAGCTGTGTTCATGGGTGGATGAAGGCGTTTGAGAGGAAATAAGCCGAGATTTATTATAAGTACACTGATTATTTGTGTGGCGATAATCAGCGCTCTGACAAACAGGGTTTACCCGAACGCCCCCGCACCCTCGCCATGCAGACCCCCGCCCCCGCCGCCCTGGAGGAACTCCCGGGCCACGCCATCCGCCGCCTGCAGCAGATCGCAGTCGCTGTCTTCCTGCAGGAAACCGAGCCTTTCGGGCTGACACCCGTGCAATACGGCGCCCTGGCGTCCGTGGTGCGCAGCCCCGGCGTGGACCAGCGCACCCTGGCCGCCACCCTGGGCCTGGACACCTCCACCACCGGCGGTGTGATCGACCGCCTGGAGGCCCGCGGCCTGCTCACGCGCAACCCCTCCGAGCAGGACCGCCGGGTGCGCCTGCTCACCCCGACGGCCGAAGGCCTGACCCTGGTGGCCGACATCGAGCCGGCCATGCTGCGCGCCCAGGAACGCATGCTCGAGCCCCTCTCGCCCGGCGAACGGGCGGAGTTCATGCGCATGCTCCAGGTGCTGGTCACCGCCAACAACGAATTGAGCCGCGCCCCCAGCGGCCTGTGAGGCAAGGGGCCAGGCCAGCCGACCGATAATGGCGGGCTGCGCGCTGCGCGCGACCCCACCTGCACACGAGAGCACACGAGACCACCATGGGACGCACCCTCTACGACAAGATCTGGGACGAACACGTCGTCCACACCGAAGAAGATGGCACCGCCATCCTCTACATCGACCGCCACCTGGTGCATGAAGTCACCAGCCCCCAGGCCTTCGAGGGCCTGCGCGAAGCCGGTCGCAAGGTCTGGCGCACCAGCTCCATCGTCGCCACCGCCGACCACAACACGCCCACCACCGGTTGGGAGCTGGGCTACGACGGCATCACCGACCCGATCTCCAAAGAGCAGGTCGTCACGCTGGACAAGAACATCACCCAGTTCGGCGCCGCCGCTTACTTCCCCTTCCTGAACAAGCGCCAAGGCATCGTCCACGTCATGGGTCCCGAGCAGGGCGCCACCCTCCCGGGCATGACCGTGGTCTGCGGCGACAGCCACACCTCCACCCATGGCGCCTTCGGCGCGCTGGCCCACGGCATCGGCACCTCCGAAGTCGAGCATGTGATGGCCACCCAGACCCTGCTGGCCAAGAAGGCCAAGAACATGTTGATCAAGGTCGAGGGCCAGCTGGCCCGCGGCGTGACCGCCAAGGACGTGGTGCTGGCCATCATCGGCCGCATCGGCACCGCCGGCGGCACCGGCTACACGCTTGAATTTGCGGGCTCCGCCATCCGCGGCCTGTCGATGGAAGGCCGCATGACCGTCTGCAACATGGCCATCGAAGCCGGCGCACGCGCGGGTCTGGTAGCGGTAGACGACAAGACGATCGACTACGTCAAGGGACGCCCCTTGGCCCCCACCGGCGTGGAGTGGGACCAGGCCGCCACCTACTGGCGCACCCTGCAGTCCGACCCCGACGCGACATTCGACGCCGTGGTCGAACTCGACGCCGCGCAGATCTTGCCCCACGTCACCTGGGGCACCTCGCCCGAGATGGTGTTGGACATCGCCGCCCGCGTGCCCGATCCCGACAAGGAAAAAGACGCCAGCAAACGCAGCGCCATCGAGCGCGCCCTCACCTACATGGGCCTGGAACCGGGCAAGCCCATTGCCGACATCCACGTCGACAAGGTCTTCATCGGCTCGTGTACCAACAGCCGCATCGAAGACATGCGCGAAGCCGCCGCCGTCGTGAAGAAACTCGGTCGCAAGGTCGCCCGCAATGTGAAGCTGGCGCTGGTCGTACCCGGCTCGGGCCTGGTCAAGGAGCAGGCCGAGCGCGAAGGCCTGCACGAGATCTTCCGGGCCGCAGGTTTTGAATGGCGCGAGCCCGGTTGCTCCATGTGCCTGGCCATGAATGCCGACCGCCTCGAGCCTGGCGAGCGTTGCGCCTCCACCAGCAACCGCAACTTCGAAGGGCGCCAGGGCGCCGGCGGCCGCACCCACCTGGTGTCGCCGGCCATGGCTGCCGCCGCTGCGGTGCACGGCCACTTCGTTGATATCCGCCAATTCGCCTGACAGGAGCGCCCCATGGACAAGTTCACGATCCACAAGGGACTGGTCGGCCCGATCGACCGCGAAAACGTCGACACCGACGCGATCATCCCCAAGCAATTTCTCAAGTCGATCCGCAAGACCGGCTTCGGCCCGAATCTGTTTGACGAATGGCGCTACCTGGATCCGGGCGAGCCCGGCCAGGACCCTGCCTCGCGCAAACCCAACCCCGACTTCATCCTGAACCAGCCGCGCTACCAGGGCGCCTCGGTGCTGCTGGCGCGCAAGAACTTCGGCTGCGGCTCGTCACGCGAACACGCGCCGTGGGCCCTTGAGCAATACGGATTTCGCGCCCTGATTGCGCCCAGCTTCGCCGACATCTTCTTCAACAACTGCTTCAAGAACGGCGTGCTGCCCATCGTGCTGTCCGAGACCCAGGTGGCCACGCTGTTCGACGAAGTCGCGGCCTTCCCCGGCTACCAGCTCACCGTCGATCTCGAGCGCCAGGTCATCGTCAAACCCCAGGGCGAAGAACTGCCCTTTGACGTGCAGCCTTTCCGCAAGTACTGCCTCATGAACGGCTTTGACGACATCGGTCTGACCCTGCGCCAGTCCGACAAGATCAAGGCCTTCGAAGCCCAGCGCCTGGCCACCAAGCCCTGGCTCGCCCACACCCTCCACGGATAAAAACTCCCATGAAGATCGCAGTCCTGCCGGGCGATGGCATCGGCACCGAAATCGTCGCCGAGGCCGTCAAGGTGCTGAAGGTCCTGGACCTGAAGTTCGAGATGGAAACCGCCCTGGTCGGCGGCGTCGCCTATGACGCCCACGGCCACCCCCTGCCTGAGGCCACTCTGGAGCTGGCCCAAGAGGCCGACGCGGTCTTGTTTGGTGCAGTCGGCGACTGGAAGTACGACCAGCTCGAACGCCAGTTCCGCCCCGAGCAGGCCATCCTGGGTCTGCGCAAGAACCTGGGCCTGTTTGCCAACTTCCGTCCCGCCATCTGCTACGAGCAACTGGTGCACGCCTCCAGCCTCAAGCCCGAGCTGATTGCGGGCCTGGACATCCTGATCATTCGCGAGCTCACAGGCGACATCTATTTCGGTCAGCCCCGCGGCCGCCGTATCGCCACCGACGGCCACTTCCCCGGCGCGGAAGAAGCCTTCGACACCATGCGCTACTCGCGCCCCGAGATCGAGCGCATCGCGCACGTCGCCTTCCAGGCCGCACGCAAACGCAACAAGCGCGTGACGAGTGTGGACAAGGCCAACGTGCTCGAGACCTTCCAGATGTGGAAGGACGTGGTCACCGAGATCGGCAAGCAGTACCCCGACGTCGCCCTGGACCACATGTACGTGGACAACGCCGCGATGCAGTTGGTCAAGGAACCCAAGAAGTTCGACGTGGTGGTGACCGGCAATATGTTCGGCGACATCCTCTCGGACGAAGCGGCCATGCTGACCGGCTCCATCGGCATGCTGCCCTCGGCGAGTTTGAACGCGAGCAACCAAGGTCTGTACGAGCCCTCACACGGCTCGGCCCCCGACATCGCGGGCAAAGGCGTGGCCAACCCGCTGGCTACAATCTTGTCCGCCGCCATGATGCTTCGCTTCTCTTTGAACCAGCCCCAGGCTGCCGACCGGATCGAGTCGGCGGTCAAGCACGTGCTCGCCCAAGGCCTGCGCACTGCGGACATTCATTCGACAGGCACCACCCGCGTCGGCACCCGTGAGATGGGTGATGCGGTCGTAGCCGCCATCACTAAAACCACGACCAAGAGCTGACCCGGCTCCGGTTCGTCGCGCCCTCCCCGGCCCTGACGAGCCGGGGACACCGGCCCCACGAATCCATTTAGAAAGGGCGATAACGATGACTTTCAAGCACCCCCCCCTGGTCGGCCTGGTTGGCTGGCGCGGCATGGTCGGCTCGGTCCTGATGGACCGCATGCAGGCCGAAGGCGATTTCGGCCTGATTGAGCCGGTGTTCTTCTCCACCTCCAACGCCGGCGGCAAGGCCCCCGCGATGGCCAAGAACGAGACCACGCTCAAGGACGCCCACGACATCGAGGCCCTCAAGAAG
>JBIKUT010000178.1:0-4941 GCA_044347465.1 Ramlibacter sp. | reverse complement strand
ACCGCCGCCGCCCTGACCCACTGGATTTGCGAGAACGCCAAGACCACACGCGCCTGCCTCAAGCGCATCGGCGAGTTGCAGCCCCTGGCCGCGCCGCTGCAACAGCAGCAGTTGGTGGAGTTGCCACGCGATCTGCACAAGAAGGGCGACAGCGGCACCGGCCACGATGTGCGCGCCTTGTTGCAGCCCGCCCTGGACGGCCACGACATGGGCCTCATGAGTGAGGCCGGCATGCCGGCGGTCGCCGATCCAGGCGCCTCGGTGGTGCGCGCGGCGCACGCACTGGGTCTGCAGGTCGTGCCGCTGGTGGGGCCTTCGTCGCTGCTGCTGGCGATGGCGGCCAGTGGGCTCAATGGCCAGAACTTCGCGTTTGTGGGCTATCTGCCGCAGGACGCGGCGCAGCGCCTGCAGCGTCTGCGCGAGCTCGAGGCCCTGGCCCTGCGCACCGGGCAGGCGCAGTTGTTCATCGAAACACCCTACCGCAATGCAGCGATGCTGGGCGCCTTGCTGGAAGGCCTGCAGGCCACGACGCAACTGGCGATCAGCACGGGGCTCACACTGGCCGACGCGCGCACGCGCAGCGCGCCGGTGAAGGCCTGGAAGCAATCAGGGACGCCCCCCGCCATCGGCAGCGGGCCTGCCGTGTTTGGCATCGGGCGCTAAGCCAGCGCCCTGGCACGCTCAGCGCAGTTGAAAGCCGCCGGCCTGGAGGGCCCGCACGGCGCCCTCGCCCATGGCGGCGCCGAACTTCTTGGCCAGACGCTCGGCCACGTTGTCGCGGCGCGTGTAGTCCACCAGATCTTCGGCCTTGATCACGTCGCGGGCAACAAAGTCGATGCTGCCCAGTTGGTCGGCCAGCCCCAGGTCGATGGCCTGCTGACCCGTCCAGAACAAGCCACTGAACAACTCGGGGGTTTCCTTGAGGCGGTCACCGCGGCCGGCCTTGACCACCTCAATGAACTGGCGGTGCACCTGATTGAGCATGCTCTGGGCAAAGGCCTTTTGCTGCGGGGTCTGCGGGCTGAAGGGATCGAGAAAGCCCTTGTTCTCACCGGCCGTCATGAGGCGACGCTCGACGCCGAGTTTGTCCATCAGGCCCACGAAACCGAAGCCGTCCATCAGCACGCCGATGCTGCCCACGATGCTGGCTTTGTCGACAAAGATGCGATCGGTGGCCGCAGCGATGTAGTAGGCCGCCGAGGCGCAGGAGTCCTCGACGACGGCGTACACCGGCTTCTTGTGCTTTTCGCGCAGGCGGCGGATCTCGTCATTGATCATGCCCGCATGCACCGGGCTGCCGCCGGGGGAGTTGATCAGGAGCACCACACCTTGCGAACCCTCGTCCTCGAAGGCGGCGCGCAGAGACGTCAACAAGAACTCGGCGCTGGCTTCCTGGCCCGCGCCGATCTCGCCGCGAATCTCGAGTACCGCGGTATGCGGCTGCGCCTTGTCAGTGTGCGAGGGGCCGGAGAAGGATCCATCGCCCTTGAAAATGAGCCAGGCCATCGCCACAAAAAAGGCCAGCCAGGCCAGGCGGAGGGTGCTGCGCCAGATACGCGCCTGCCGCTGCTCCTTGAGGGTGGCAAACATGAGGCGCTCGAGCGTGTCGCGCTCCCAGTGGACGTCGCGTTCGGGGGTGCCGGACGCATCCGATTTCGGGGGCACAGGCGCGCGCGGCGGGATGTCGTCGATCATGGGCGGGGGTGAGGAAGGTCGTCAGAAGACGACGGGTTGCAGGTTCCAGTCAGTATGCCAGTGGACCACGCCCGCGTGCTCGCTGAGGGTGATCTTGACCAGGCCGCCGCGGCAGGGCCCGCCGACACATTCGCCGGTGTCGGGCCGATACGTTGCACCATGGGTGGCGCACAGCAGCCACTGGCCGCTGTCGTCGAAGAAGCGATCGGGCTGGTAGTCCATCTCCATTGCGACATGGGTGCAGCGATTGAGAAAGGCATGCACCTGCCCTTCGAAGCGAATGGCGAAGGCGCGACAGGTCTGGCCCGCGTGCACCACGTCAAAGGGGACGGCCTGGCTGCCCTCGACCAGGTCACCGGAATTGCAAATCGGGATGGCTTGTTCCTGCATCTCAGGTCCTCGTGCCGGTCGTCAGGCGTGTTGCAGCAGCCAATCGTGCAGCTCGCGCACCGAATGGGCGATGTGCCGCGGGCCGAGCACTTCGAAGCCCTCAGGCTCGTGCGCGCCATAACTCACGCCGACACTGGCGCAGCCGGCGTTGACCGCCATCTGCAGGTCGTGGGTGGTGTCACCGATCATGAGCGTACGCTCGGGCTCGACGCCGAATTCGCGCATCAACTCGTGCAACATGCGCGGATGCGGCTTGCCGGCGGTCTCGTCGGCGGTGCGGCTGCCATCGAACACGCCCTGCAACTCCACGGCGTGCAAGGCTTCATCCAGGCCCCGCCGCGACTTGCCGGTGGCCACGGCCAGCCAGTGATGGCGCCCCCGCAGATCCTGCAGCAGCGGCAGCACACCCTCGAACAGGCTCAGGTCGTCCTGGTGGCGGGTGTAGTGGTGGCGGTAGCGGGCGCCCAGCTCGGGGTATTTCTCGGGGGCAACGTCAGGCGCGGCATGGGCCAGGGCCGACCCCAGGGCCATACCGATCACGTAGGCCGCCGCCTGCTGCGTCGGCCGGGCGCCACCGACATCGACCACTGCGTCCTGAATGCAGCGCACGATGATGGCCGTGGAATCGAACAGGGTGCCGTCCCAGTCGAAGGCGATCAGGTCAAACTGGCGCGGGCGCATCGTGAGGGGCAAAGGCGTGCAGGTCAGGGGGCAGGGGCGCGAGCAGCTCGATGCGCTCGCCGGTCGCAGGGTGGTTGAACTGTAACCGCCAGGCATGCAGAAACATGCGTGCTAGACCCGCCTTGTGCAGGGCCTTGTTCACAGAGAAGTCACCATACTTGTCATCGCCTGCGATCGGGTGGCCCTGCGAGGCCAGATGGACGCGGATCTGGTGGGTGCGGCCCGTCTTGATCGTCACTTCGAGCAGGCTGGCCTGCGGCAGATGGCGAGCCACCCGCACCAGAGTGATCGCCCGCATGCCGTCGGGATCATCCGCGGCCACCACCCGCACCCGGCGCTCGCCGGCGCCCGGTGTGCCGTCGGTGCCGGCCAGCAGGTACTTGTGCAGGGGCGCGTCGATCACCTTGCACTTGGCGGGCCAATGGCCATTGACCAGCGCCAGGTAGGTCTTGCCGGTCTCGCGCTCGCGAAACTGCGTCTGCAGGCGGGTCAGGGCGGAGCGGCGCTTGGCCACCAGCAAGATGCCCGAGGTTTCGCGGTCCAGGCGGTGCACCAGCTCCAGAAACTTCGCGTCCGGGCGGGCCTGACGCAGTTGCTCGATCACCCCGAAGCTGACCCCGCTGCCCCCGTGGACGGCCACGCCGGCAGGCTTGTCCAGGGCGATCAGGTGCTCGTCTTCGAACAGGATCGGAAACTCACGGGGGGGTGCCGGGCGCTCCTTTTTGGCCTCGGCCCGCTCGGACAGGCGGATCGGGGGCACCCGCACCGCGTCCCCCGCCGCGACCCGGGTGTCGGCGGCGGCGCGGCCCTTGTTCACCCGCACCTCACCCGAGCGGATGATGCGATAGACGTGGGTCTTGGGCACGCCCTTGAGGTGGCGCACCAGGAAGTTGTCCAGGCGCTGGCCGGCGGACTCTTCGTCGACCTGCAGGGTCTGGACCGGGCTTGTGCCACCCGGCTCCTTGTCCCCTATAATGTGTTTCACTAGCGCAACGCTGTAAGTGGTTGATTTTCCATGGAAGTTTAGTCCACCACCACGAGCAGCCAGGCTGGTAGGTCGATGCCACCCGCGTCAGACCGGTCAGGAGCGTCACAGGCCAGAGCCTGCGGCGGCCCGACGTGACGCAGGCGACGGCAAGACTTCGAAGCACCGAAACGGAATACCCAAGCCAGGCAGCCCCCGCGCTGTTTGGCGGATTGAGACGAGAACACCTGTGTTGATGGCGATTTGGCAAATCCTGTGGCTGGCGCTGTGGCGCCAGGCCCCCGGCGTGCCGACGCCCGAGACCCGCGCCACCCGCGCGAGACCTGCCGCAGCCTGCGCTGTGGCACCACAGGGGCACCCCACAGGCCGCCACCTTCTCGTGACCTTCCACGCGCCTTGGCCACGTTCGCTGAGTTAAATCTCAGCGTCTGCGGTCACTCCGGCAATTCCCTCTCGCTTCGAAGCCTCGCTCGGCATCGTGGACCCGCATGGGTCATGTTGATGTTTTGAGAAATGAAGGTCACGCGATGAAGCGGATGCTAATTAACGCCACCCAGGCTGAAGAACGCCGGTTGGCCATCGTCGACGGGCAAAAGCTCCTCGACTACGAAATCGAGATCGAAGGGCGCGAGCAGCGCAAGGGCAATATCTACAAGGCGGTCGTGACGCGGGTCGAGCCCTCGCTCGAGGCCTGCTTCGTCGACTACGGCGAAGACCGCCACGGCTTCCTGCCGTTCAAGGAAATCTCCAAGCAGTACTTCCAGCCCGGTGTGTCGGCCTCGCAGGCCCGCATCAACGAGGCGATCAAGGAAGGTCAGGAGCTGCTGGTGCAGGTCGAGAAAGAAGAACGTGGCAACAAGGGCGCGGCCCTGACCACCTTCGTCTCGCTGGCCGGCCGCTACGTGGTGCTGATGCCCAATAACCCGCGCGGCGGCGGCGTGAGCCGACGCATCGAGGGCGACGACCGGGCCGAACTCAAGGAGGCGTTGGACCAGCTGGAGTATCCCAACGGGATGTCCATCATCGCCCGCACCGCCGGCATCGGCCGCAGCGCCCCCGAGCTGCAATGGGACCTCAATTACCTGCTCAAACTCTGGACCGCCATTGACGGCGCGGCCAAGGGTGGCAAGGGCGCCTTCCTGAGCTACCAGGAATCGTCGTTGGTGATTCGCGCAATCCGCGATTACTGC
>JBIKUT010000177.1:0-4945 GCA_044347465.1 Ramlibacter sp. | reverse complement strand
GTTTGACGATGTCCTGACCGAAGTCGCGGGCCTGGCCGAACAGGGCGTGCGCGAAGTCACGCTGCTGGGGCAAAACGTCAACGCCTACCGCGGCAAGATGGGCGACACCAGCGACATCGCCGACTTCGCGCTCCTGATCGAGTACGTCGCCGAGATCCCGGGCATCGAGCGAATCCGCTACACCACCAGCCATCCCAATGAGTTCACGCAGCGCCTGATCGACGCCTATGCCCGCGTGCCCAAACTCGTGAGCCATCTGCACCTGCCCGTGCAGCATGGCAGCGACCGCATCCTGATGGCGATGAAGCGCGGCTACACCGCCATGGAATACAAAAGCACGATCCGCAAGCTGCGCGCCATCCGGCCCGAGCTGGCGCTCTCGAGCGACTTCATCGTGGGCTTTCCGGGTGAGACCGAAGACGATTTCCAGAAAATGATGAAGCTGATCGACGACGTCGGCTACGACAACAGCTTCAGTTTCATCTTCAGCCCCCGCCCGGGCACGCCCGCCGCCCAGTTGCACGACGATACGCCCCACGAGGTGAAGCTGCGCCGCCTGCAGCACCTGCAGGCCACGATCGAAGACAACGTGCGCCGCATCAGCGCCAGCCGCGTGGGGACGGTGCAAAAAGTGCTGGTGGAGGGCCCCTCGCGCAAGGACCCGACCGAGCTGTCAGGCCGCGCCGAGTGCAACCGCGTGGTGAACTTCAAGGCGCCTGCGCGCCTGGTGGGGCAGATGGTGGACATCACCATTACCCAGGCCTACCCGCATTCGCTGCGGGGTGAGGTGGTGACGGTTTAGATCAGAACGGCATCTTGGGCATGCCCTTCATGCCCCCCATGCGCTTCATCATCTTCATCAGGCCGCCGCCCTTCATCTTCTTCATCATCCCCTGCATCTGCTCAAACTCATTGAGCAGGCGGTTCACTTCCTGAACATGCACCCCCGCACCGGCGGCGATGCGGCGCTTGCGGGTGGCCTTGATCAGATCGGGCTTGCGGCGCTCCAGCGCCGTCATGCTGCAGATGATGCCTTCCTTGCGCCGGATATCACGTTCGGCCTTGTCCATGTCCACCTGACCGGCCTTGGCCTGCATCTGCGCGGGCAGCTTGTCCATCAACTGCGTCAGCCCGCCCATCTTCTTCATCTGCTGCAACTGGGCCAGGAAGTCATTGAGATCGAACCCCTCGCCGCTCTTGACCTTGGCCGCCAGCTTCTGGGCCGCCTGCACGTCGACACCCGCCTGCACCTGTTCGACCAGGGCCAAGATATCGCCCATGCCCAGGATGCGCCCGGCATGACGCTCGGCATCAAACACCTCTAGGCCGTCGATCTTCTCGGACACGCCCGCGAACTTGATCGGCACCCCCGTCACCTGCCGCACTGACAGCGCCGCACCCCCGCGTGAATCGCCGTCGGTCTTGGTCAGGACGATGCCGGTCAGGGGCAAAGCCTCCTTGAAGGCGCGCGCCGTATTGATCGCGTCCTGGCCCTGCATGGCATCGACCACGAACAGCGTCTCCACGGGCTTGAGCACGCCGTGCAACTCTTGGATCTCGCGCATCAGCGCTTCGTCGATCGCCAGACGGCCCGCCGTGTCCACCAGCAGCACGTCAAAGTACTGGCGCTTGGCGTGATCAAGCGCGGCGCGGGCGATGTCCAGGGGCTTTTGATCGGGGGTGCTGGGGAACCACTCGGCGCCGGCCTGGGCCGTCACCGTCTTGAGCTGCTCGATGGCGGCGGGCCGGTACACGTCGCCCGAGACCGTGAGCACTTTTTTCTTGCGCTTTTCGATCAGGTGGCGGGCCAGCTTGGCGGTGGTCGTGGTCTTGCCCGCGCCCTGCAGGCCGGCCATCAGGATCACCGCCGGGGGCTGCGCCGCCAGGTTGATATCGGCCACGCCCTCTCCCATGGTGGCCACCAGCTCGCGGTGCACGATGCCCACCAGGGCCTGACCCGGATTGAGCGAACCGGCCACTTCCTGGCCCAGGGCCTTCTCCTTGACCCGCGCGATGAAGTCGCGCACCACCGGCAAGGCCACATCCGCCTCGAGCAAGGCCATGCGCACCTCGCGCAGCATGTCCTGGACATTGCCCTCGGTGATGCGGGCCTGGCCCCGCATTTCCTTGACCAGGCGCGAAAGTTTGTCGGAGAGGGCTGAGGCCATGAAGATAAACTGCGAAACCATGATTTTATCCAGCGCTTCCCCGGCCGGCCTGGCCCTCACGCTGGCGGCGGCCGCCGCCTACGCGATCCCGGCCGCCGCCGCCGCGCGCCTGTCCGACCACGCCGCCCGCCTGGCCCTGCAGGTCGCCTGGGTGCTGCATGCGTGCGTGCTGGCCTGGTCGCTCCTGGGCGATACACCTCGCTTTGGCTTCGCGCCGGCCCTGTCCGTCACCGCCTGGCTAGTGCTCACGGTCTATGCCGTCGAACGCCAGATGTTCCCCCAGCTGCGCGCGCGCTGGGCCCTGGCTGGCCTGGGCACGGCCGCCGTGCTGCTGGCCCTGGTCTTCCCGGGCACCCCCCTGCACGTGAGCGCCTCGCCCTGGCTGCCCCTGCACTGGGCCCTGGGCATCGCCTCCTACGGCCTGTTTGGCGCCGCGGTGGCCCACGCCTGGATGATGATGCGCGCCGAGCGCCATATCCGGCAGGCCACCGACTCGCATTCGGGCGTGCCCCTGCTCACGCTGGAGCGCCTGACCTTCCGTTTCGCCACCGGCGGCTTCGTGCTGCTCTCGGCCACGCTGCTGGCGGGCGCGATCTTTGGCGCCGGCTGGCGCTGGGACCACAAGAGCATCTTCTCGGTACTGGCCTGGCTGGCCTTCGCCCTGCTTCTGCTGGGGCGGGCCCGCTTTGGCTGGCGCGGACGCAAGGCGGTACGCATCCTCTACGTCGGCTCGCTGCTGCTGCTGCTCGCGTATGTGGGCTCGCGCTTCGTCCTGGAGGTGGTGCTGGAGCGCGCCACATGAAATACCTGGTCCTCTTCGCCATCCTGGCGGTGGTGTATCTGCTGTGGCGGTCGCAGCAGCGTCGCGCGCAGGCGGCCTCGCGGCCTCCCCCGGCGCCGCCCTCGCCTGCCGATAGCGGCTTGCCTCAAGACATGGTCAGTTGCCCCGTGTGCGCGGTGCACTTACCCCGGGGTGAGGCGGTGGCCGACCCCCAGGGCCGCCTGTATTGCTCGCCCGAGCACCGCGCGGGCGCCTCCCGCTAAAGCGCCATGCGCGAAGCCTCCCGCGACGCCCTCTGGCACGACGGCTGGTACCGCTTCGCCCGACGCGCAGCCTCCCCCAACTTCGGGCCGCGCCCTGAAGGCGTGCAGCCCGATCTGATCGTGGTGCACTCGATCAGCCTGCCCCCGGGTCGCTACGGTGGCGACGAGGTGCAGCAGCTGTTTTCCAACACCCTCGACTGGGACGCCCACCCCTATTTCCAGACCCTGCGCGGTCTGAAGGTATCCGCTCACTTCTACGTACGCCGTGGCGGCGAGCTGTGGCAGTTCGTCAGCTGCGATCAGCGCGCCTGGCATGCCGGCGCCTCCAGCCACCGGGGGCGCGAGAACTGCAACGATTTCTCCATCGGCATCGAGCTCGAAGGCCTGGAGGGGCACGCGTTTGAGGACGCGCAGTACGAAGCCCTGTCCAGCCTGTCGGCTGCCATCGCACAGGCCTATCCGGTGCAACATATCGCCGGCCACGAGCACATCGCGCCCGGACGCAAGCAGGATCCGGGGGCCGGCTTTGACTGGCCCGCGCTACGCCGCAGCCTGGGCTGGTCGCCCGAACGTTTCCCCGAATGAACTTTGGTTTTCCACCGCCCGCGCGCGGCTCGGAAAAAAAACAGCGTCAAGGGCAAGAACACTACATCTAGTGGCTTGCCATCCCCCCGCACCCCAGATATAGTGCCTCGCACACCTGAAGATAAAAAACGAGAGCCCTGCGCGCACTGCTGGCGCAAGGCTTTCGGTATCCATAAATAAAAGCCGCACCGACAAGAGGTCCCATGCAGTCCGCCCAGAGCACTCCCGCCACCCAGCCCTTTTCCAGCCCCATCGCCCCGACCCCGGGCACGAGCGTTCACGCAGGCAGCACCGGCCATCCTTTGGCCCATTACCAGATCATTCGCCGCAACGGCGGCGTCGTGCCGTTTGAGCCGGACAAGATCGCCATCGCCATGATGAAGGCCTTCCTGGCTGTCCACGGCACGCAAGGCGCCGCCTCCGCCAGCGTGCGCGAGACCGTCGATGCGCTGACCCAGGCCGTGGTGCGCGCCATGGTTCGCTCGCGTCCGGGCGGCGGCACCTTCCACATCGAAGACGTACAGGATTCGGTCGAACTGGGCCTCATGCGCGGCGGCCACCACGAGATCGCCCGCGCTTACGTGCTCTATCGCGAGCGCCGCGCCCAGGAGCGCGCCGCCAAGCAGACCGAAGCCGCCCCCACCCAAGAGCCCACCCTGCACGTCATCGACGGCGGCCAGCGTGTGCCGCTGGATATCGGCTACCTGAAAAATCTGATCACCAGCGCCTGCGCCGGCCTGGGCGCTGACGTCAAACCCGACCCCATCGTCGCCGAGACCATGCGCAATCTGTACGACGGCGTGCCGATCGACGAGGTCTACAAGGCCTCCATCCTGGCCGCCCGTACCCTGATCGAAAAAGACCCCGACTACACCTACGCCACGGCCCGCCTGCTGCTGCACACCATCTTCAAAGAGATCGTGGGCCGCGACGTCGCCCCGGCCGAAATGGCCGGTGCCTACGCCGACTACTTCCCCGGCTTCATCAAGAAGGGCGTGGACAACGAGCTGCTCGACGAAAAACTCCTGCAGTACGACCTCAAGCGCCTGGGCGCCGCCCTCAAATCCGACCGCGACCTGCAGTTCGACTACCTGGGCCTGCAAACCCTGTACGACCGCTACTTCCTGCACGTGCGCAAGATCCGCATC
>JBIKUT010000176.1:0-4952 GCA_044347465.1 Ramlibacter sp. | reverse complement strand
CTGTCGGCGGGAATGGCGGCCAGGGATGCGCCGTAGTCGGTGGTAGCCAGAGGCGCCCAGATCACTTTGTTGACCTTGCCGCCGAGCTCTTTGTAGGTGCGGATCATGCCGCCGGCGACTTCGTGGCCCCAGGTGTAGTCCGAGCCGATGAAGGTGGCGTTGCGCGCGCCCAGTTCTTTGTACAGGTAGTCACCGAAGGGGTGGCTGATCTGGCTGGCGGACACAGCGGTGCGCACCACGCTGGGGGTGCGGTCCCACTTGGTGTTGGTGTCTGCACCGGCGGGGTCGAGCACCAGCGGAATGCCGGTTTCTTTGCTGACCTGCGCGACGGCCGGGCCTTCGTGACCGCACAGCGGCCCGATCAGGAAGTGGACCTTCTCTTGCAGGGCCAGGCGGCGCGCTTGCGTGAGGGCTTGGTCGGGGTTGCAGGTGGTGTCGGCGGTCACCAGCTCGATCTTGCGTCCGCCGGCGGTGTACTTGTTCATCTCCCAGAACATCTTCATGCCGTCGACCATCTCGGCGCCGGGCGTGGCCAGCGGACCGGTGATGGGCGCCAGCACGCCGATGCGGATCGGGCCTTTGGTTTGCGCCGTGGCGGTGCCGACCATTGCGGCGGCCGCCAGGGCCAGGGCGGTACCCGCCCGTTTCATCCATTTCGATTGAAAGCTCTTCATGTTGTCTCCTGTTGAATCAGTCTTGGGGTCAAGGGGGACCGGGCTCGTAGCTCGGCCATGTTGCAGAAGGCCTATCCGCTGAGCCATAGGACATTCCCTGCCAGCGTGCGACGCACGCGCTGCGGATGAGTGCCCGACGGCGGAACCTTTTTTCTTGGAGAATGAACCTTCCCTGAATCACGATAACGAGGAGCTCCCATGACGACTGCCGTCACGCCCCATGTGTCTGCCCACGCCGCGCTGGCCCCCTTGGGCTCCCGGCTGGTGGATGTCGATGCCTTGGAGTGGCAACCCACGCGCTTTGAGGGCATCGTGGCCAAGCCGCTGTTGTTTGACCGTGCCAGTGGGTTGGCGACGTCGCTCGTGCGCATGGCGCCGGGCTCGGTGCTGCCTGAGCACGAACACGTGGCGATCGAGCAGACCTGGGTGATCGAGGGCCATTTGGTGGACCAGACGGGTCCGGATGCGGGCATCGAGTGCACGGCTGGCCAATTCATCTGGCGCCCTGCGGGCAGCCGCCACAGCGCCTGGTCGCCCAAGGGCGGCTTGTTCCTGGCGATGTTCCAGATTCCCAACCGCTTCTTTGAGACCGACGGGCGAGAGACGGACATGGCGGGGCAGGAGTGGGCGGCCATCTGGGGCACCTCAGCGACGCGCGCCAAATAAACCCGCCCACCAGTGACGCATCGCGGCCCAGACCAGCGATGTGACACTGAGCGAAGTGGGCGCCGGTGCGGGTGCAGCCGGAGCTGTTGGCGTCGCGGCCTGCACGGGGTCCGCGGCGGGCGCGGCGGCGACCTCACGCGCCGCGGCCTGTTGGGAAAACTGCTTGGCGAAGGCGTCCAGCATGGACTCGGCCACCGGCACCATAAAGCGCCCGCCGAACTGCGCCAGCTTGCCGCTGACGGTGACCGTGGTCTCGCCGGCCAGCACCGAGGCGGTGTCGGAAGCGCCCGGCTCGATGCGAGCGATGAGGGTCATGGTCGCGGCCGACCCGTTGGTGTCGCCGCCTTTGCCCAGCATCCGGAGTGTGCGGGTGGCGGCGTCCATCTCGAGCACTTGCACCTCGCCGTTGAAATTCATTGAGGCCGGGCCGATGCGTGTGCGCACCAGGCCCTTGTAGCGGTGGTCATCGAGCTGCTCGGTGATTTGCGCGCCGGGCATGCACGCGGCGGTGGCCCGCACATCCCCCAGCAGCGCCCACGCCTGTTCGGCCCGTACGGGCAGGTCAAAGCGGCGCTCGATCTTCACTTCCATGGCGTGGCCCGTTTCATGTGCGTAGCGCCTTGCGGGCGGGGGTGAAGCGGTGCTCGGGGAAGAGGGACGCCAACACCCGCGGGGCGGCCCCTTCCAGGTAGAACAGCAGGTTGGCGATGACCTCGTCGGTGCGCGTGTGCAGCTTCACGCCGTAGGCATGCTGGCGCAGGCGGTGATAGAAGATCACGCCGTGCAGTTCCCAGATCATTTCGATCTCCTGCTGGCTGATGTCGCGCGGCGCCACCTCGGGCAGCCCGTGCAGCAAACGCAGCTCGACGCCCAGGGGCCGAAAGATCTCGGACATGAGCTTGCGAAACACCCGCTGGTTGTAGGCATAGCCGCTCAGGCCCGAGAACACGAACAGGCGTACCCATTCGCGCGTGAGCACCCGCGCGTCGAACTCGGCGTAGAACGTGGCGACCCGATCGCGCAGCGGGCGGCTGCGGTCTTTGATGAGGTCGCGCCAGTTCGGATCCCAGCGCTTGACGAACAGCTCCTCGAAGAGCGTGTCCAGCAGCACCTGCTTGGAGGCGAAGTAGCGATACAGCAAGGGCTGCGTGATGCCCAGACGCGCGGACAGCTCGCGGGTGTTGCCCGTGAGGCCGGACTCCGAGAAGAAGCGCGTGGCCTCTTCCAGAATCTGTGCGCGGCGGGCATCGCTTCGCATGGGGTCTGATCAGACGCGCCGCAGCGCGCGCAGCACTTTTTCGGGGGTGAAGGGCATGTCGTACAGCTCGGCCTCGAAGGGGGCCAGGGCGTCGTTCAGCGCGTTCAGGATGGCGCCGGGTGCGCCGGCCGTGCCCGCTTCGCCCGCGCCCTTGGCGCCCAGCTCGGAGCTGCGGGTGGGTGTGCAGACATGGCCCACTTCGATATCGGGCATCTCGAAGGCCATGGGCACGAGGTAGTCGGCCATGTTGCCGTTACGCAGTTGGCCGCGCTCGTCGTAGAGGCACTGTTCGTAGAGGGTGGGGCCGATGCCCTGCACCAGTCCGCCGCGGATTTGTTCGTCCACGAGCTGCGCGTTCAAGATGGTGCCGCAGTCCTCGACCACCCAGAACTTGAGCAGTCGGATCGCGCCCGTGTCGACATCGACCTCCAGGTGGCAGGCCATGGCGCCGTTGGTGAAGGTGAAGGGAAAGGCCTTGGGCACGAAGTGGCGGGTCACGCTCAGTTCGGCCTGGAAGCTGCCCAGGGTGTCGGGGCGGAAGTAGGCGATGCGACCGAGTTCGGCCAGGTCGGTACGGGCCTCGCCGGTGAGGATGTCCCAGACCTTGCCTTCGCGGATGTCCAGGCGGTCGGCGGGTGTTTCGAGTACCACTGCGGCCAGCGCGAGGATGTTGCTGCGCAGGGCGCGACCGGCTTGCCAGGTGGCCTCGCCGCCCACGCCCGCGCCGCGCGAGGCCCAGGTGCCACCGCCGTAGGGGGTGGAGTCGGTGTCAACGCCGGCCACGCGCACATTGGACAGGTGCACGCCCACGGCGTCGGCAGCCACCTGGGCGAAGACGGTATCGGTGCCTTGGCCTTGCTCGCCCGTGCCGTTCATGACGACGATGCTGCCGCTGGGCTCCATGCGGACATTGCAGCCGTCTTGCGCGGAGATGCGGGCCCCGCCCACGCCATAGAAACTGGCTGAGGGGTTGGTGATCTCGATCATGCTGATGATGCCGATGCCGCGCCAGATGCCCTGCTTGCGCAACTCGGCCTGCTCGCGGCGCAGGCGTGGCAGATCCATCAGGCCCACCAGCTTGTCCATGCACTGGTGGTGCGACATGCCTTCGAACTTCATGCCCGAGGGCGTGGTGCAGGGGAAGGCGTCGTCGGCCAGCAGGTTCTTGCGGCGAAAGTCGACCGGGTCCATGCCCAGGGCGCGCGCGCCCGCATCGACGATGCCCTCGGTGACCGCCACGGCCACCGGGTGACCCACCGCGCGGTAGTTCGAGTAGAGGCCCATGTTGGTGAACACATTGGTCATCGTCGCGTGGTACGCCTCATGGCGGTACCACTGGGCGGTGATGTTCACGATCTGGTTGCCCTCGACCACGCTGGTGCGGGGATAGACCGAGTAGGGGCCGATCGCCAGGCGGTCTTCAAACTGAAAGCCGCGGATCGTGCCGTCTCGGGAGACGGCCATCTTCATGGTCACGCGGTGATCGCGCGAGTGAATGTCGCTCAGAAATGATTCGGCCCGGTCGGCCACAAACTTGACGGGTCGCCGCAGCAGCATGGCGATCGCGCAGGTGGCCAGCTCGTCGCCATACACGTGGGTCTTGATGCCATACGAGCCGCCGATGTCGCGGCAGATCACGCGCACCTGTGCCTCCTTCAGACCCAGCAGACGCGCATAGCAGTCCTGGATCATGTGGGGCGCTTGGTGCGAGATGTAGACGGTCAGGCGGCCGTCGGCGGCGCTGAAGTCGCCCAGCACTGAGCGGCCCTCCAGGCACACGCCGGTGTGGCGGGGGAATCGGAAGGTGCGCTCGACGACCAGATCGGCCTGGGCCTGGATCTCGGGGTAGTTGTTGGTGGTGACTTCGCGCGTGAAGCACAGGTTGTCGCCCAGCTCGGGATGGATCACCGGCGTGCCGGGATCAAGCGCGGTTTCGAGGTCGGTGACCACCGGCAGTTCTTCGTAGTCCACCATCACCAAGGCGGCGGCGTCTTCGGCGGCGTGGCGGCTGCGGGCCACCACGGCCACCACCGGCTCGCCCTGCCAGCACACGCGGTCAAGGGCCATGCAGTGCTGGGCCGCGGCTTTCATGCCCTTGAAGTGACTGAGCGTGGCCAACATGGGCTGCACGTGCGGCTGCAGGTCGGGGCCGGTGTAGAGGGCGACCACGCCCTCAGCTTCCGCGGCTTGTGTGGTGTCGATGCCTTTGATGCGTGCGTGGGCGTAGGGTGAGCGCACGAACACCACATGCAGCATGCGGGGCAGTCGGATGTCGTCCACGTAGACGGCAGCCCCTTCGACCAGCCGACGCGCATTGGGGCGTGGCACCGAGGCGCCGATCCACTGCTCGTGTT
>JBIKUT010000175.1:0-4980 GCA_044347465.1 Ramlibacter sp. | reverse complement strand
GCTGCACATGATGGTGACGGGCGAGTCGATCGGGCCGGACGAAGCGTTGTCGCTGGGTATTTTGGATCGCTTGATCGAGGCCGAACGCTTCGAGGACGAGGTGCTGGCCTATGCGCGCAAGCTCGCCGCCGGCCCGACGATGGCCCAGGGCTATATCAAGCTGTCGATGAACCACGGTCTGGAAGTGGGGCTGACGCAGGGCCTGGCGATCGAGCGTGCCCACCAGAGCCAGCTGTTTGCGTCCGACGACGTGGCCGAGGGCCTCAAGGCCTTCCTGGAAAAGCGCGCGCCCCATTTCACCGGAAAGTGAGTCCGATCGTGACCTACGAATTCATCGACCTGCAGGTGCAGGACCAGGTGGCCGTGCTGCGCCTGAATCGTCCGGACAGCTTCAACGCCTGGAACCAGCAGATGCGCAGCGAGTTGCGCCATGCGGTGGGTGTCTTGGTCGGCGACGATAACTTGCGGGTGGCGATCATCACGGGCACCGGACGTGCGTTTTCTGCGGGCGAAGATGTACGCGGGATGCAGGGCCTGGCCGATATCGGCTCGCGCGGGTTTCGGCGCGTGGTGCGTGACATCCACAACGTGTTTGACGAGATCGAGGCGATGGAGGTGCCGGTGATCGCTGCGATCAACGGCGTGGCCGCAGGCGGCGGGCTCGAGCTGGCCCTGTCCTGCGATTTCCGTTTTGCGGCGAGCACGGCCAAGCTGGGCTTGCCTGAGAACAATGTGGGTCTGATTCCGGGCTCGGGTGGGTGCTCGCGGCTGGTGCGTACGGTGGGTCTGTCGACGGCCAAGCGCCTGGTGATGACCGGTGAGATGATCCCCGCCGATCGGGCCCTGGACTATCGTCTGATCGACGAGATCCATCCCCCCGAGGCATTGGCCGATGCGGCGATGGCGTTTGCCAAGCAGCTGGCGGCGCGCGCGCCGCAGGCGCTGGGGATCGCCAAGGTGGTGTTGAACAACTGCGCCAAGGTCGATCCCGACACTGCGCGCAATTTCGAGCGTCTGGGTCAGAGCATTCTGAAGAAGACCGAGGACCATCTGGAGGGCGCCCGCGCCTTCATCGAAAAGCGCCCTGCGCAGTTCACGGGACGCTAAGGCCGGCATGACCTCCGTGACCGATTCCAATTGGCAGGCGGCCTTGCCGGCCTCCCAAGTGGTCGACCTGTGCTTGCACGCTGTCACGATCGGCGACCACAAACTGGTGCTGCTGCGCGCGGACGGTGAGGTGCTGGCCTATCGCGACGCGTGCCCGCACGAAGGATTTCCCCTGAGTGTGCACGGCGAGCACCAAGACTTCGTGATCATGTGTCGCAAGCACTTGTGGGAGTTCGATGCGGCCACCGGCGAACATATCAGCCGGGTCCCGAGGCCGCAGTGCAACCTGCAGCGCTATCCGGTGCGGCAGGTGGACGGGATGATCGAGGTGGACGTGGGCACAGCGCCCCCGCCCACGCTCGTTCCCGTGAGCAGCATCAAGCCGATCTAGAAACGAAAGCCTGCTGCCACGCGCGTCTGGTCGTTGTTGGCGAAGTTGACCTTGCGCTCGCGCGTGATCTTGGCAAACACATTGCGATAGTCGTAGCCGAACGACATCATGTTGCCGCTGACGGATTCGGATTGGGCATCCGGGCGTCCCTGCTTGCGGGCGACGTCGACTGTCAGACGCTGGCCTTCGGCGATTTCCTTGCGCCAGACTACGTGTCCGACGGTCTGGCCCGTGCCCAGGCGGTCATCGCGCACGACAAAGGCCGACAGCAGCGCCTTGTCTGGCAGGCGCATGCCCAGACCCAGCGTGACCGCGTCATTCGGGTCGAAGTTCAGGTTGTAGTAGGTGCGCAGGTTGGTGCGGCCCAGGCCGACGATGGCGTACAACTTGGGGCTGCCGATTTGCGCGCTGAGGGAGGCGCCCCAGAAGCCGCCGGAGGCGGTCTGGATCGAGGGGGTCATCTGGCCAAAGGGCATGGGCATCACGTACTCGTAGCCAATGCGGGTCTGGTCCAGTGCGGCGTTGTCGCTGCCCTGGCCCTGGGTGTAGCGCCCGATCCAGGCCACATGCGAACCATAGTTCGCGCGCAGGTTGATATCATCGCCCGAGGGCTGGTTGCTATTGGCGTAGTGCGAGGCCGTGAACTTGAAGGCCAGCGAAGGCGGTGCCTCTTTTTCGGCTTGCTTTTCTGCCTCTTTGTCGGCGCCGGTGTTGGCTTGCGCCGCACTCGCCACGCACAGAAGGGCCGCAGCGCGGGCCACGGTGTTCAAAATCGTCAGCATTTGTGTCATACCGCGAGTCTATCAAGCGGATGAGCAAGAGAGAGCCAGCGCGAGGCGGGCAAAAAGCCCGCACGTGGCGGGCTGTTTGGACAGAGCGCGTGGGCGCTCTCAGTCGAACACCGGGGATTCCACGCCCAGTACCTTGTGCAGCTTGGGCGAAGTGGTGGTGTATTGCAGGTGGATCTTGCCCTTTTCGGGGAAGACGATCGCAGCGGCGGCAAAGGCGGCCAGCGCGCACTCGTGAAAGCCCGAGAGGATCAGCTTTTTCTTCCCGGGGTAGGTGTTGATGTCGCCCACCGCGAAGATGCCCGGGATGTTGGTGGAGAACTTCTCGGTGTCGACCACCAGTTGCTTGCGCTCGATCTCGAGGCCCCAGTCGGCGATCGGACCGAGCTTGGGCGAGAGACCGAAGAACACCAGGATCGCGTCGGTCGGAACGACGCGGGTGACGCCGTCGCCACCGGTAACCTTGGCGCCTGTGAGCTTGCCGTCACGCTCGTCGAAGCCAGTGACCTGACCGACGATGAATTGCATTTCGTACTGGTCGCACAACTCGCGCATCTTGGCCACCGAGGCGGGGGCGGCCTTGAAGCCGTCGCGGCGGTGCAGGAGGATGACGCTTTCGGCCTTGTTGGGGCCCTCGGCGGTGAAGTTGAGCGTCCAGTCGAGGGCAGAGTCGCCGCCGCCGACGATCAGCAGGTTCTTGCCGGCGAAGTCGGCGGGGTTCTTCACGCGGTAAAACAGCTGCGAGCCGTCAAAGCGGCTCAGGCCCTCGACCTTGAGCGTGCGCGGTTCAAAGGCGCCCACGCCGCCGGCGATGAAGATGGTCTTGGTGAGAAAGCGCGTGCCCTTGGAGGTCTCGACGCGAAAGCGGCCATCGGCCTGCTTGTCCACCACGGTGACAGTCTGGCCTAAGTGAAAGGTGGCGCCAAAGGGCTCGATCTGTTTGAGCAGGGCGTCGGTGAGTTCTTTGCCGGTGCACACCGGGATGGCCGGGATGTCGTAGATCGGCTTGTCGGGGTACAGCTCAATGGGCTGACCGCCCGGATAGGCCAGGGAATCAATGACATGGGCCTTGATTTCCAACAGGCCCAACTCGAAGACTTGAAACAGGCCGACGGGCCCGGCGCCGATGATGACGGCGTCTGTCTCGATCACTTCTGGGTTCAACAGGGGATCCATGGGGGAGGTTTAGCGCACCAGCTCGGACAGCTTGTCGGTCTTGTCTTTCCAGTCGTCGGCATCGGGCAGTGGCGGCTTGCGCTTGGTGATGCTTTTCCAGCCGGGTGAGCGGGCGAGTTCGACGTTGAGCTTGATGAAGGCCATCTGCTCCTGGGGGACGTCTTCTTCGGCGTAGATCGCGTTGACCGGGCACTCGGGGATGCAGACCGCGCAATCGATGCACTCGTCGGGGTCGATCACGAGCATATTGGGCCCCTCGCGGAAGCAGTCCACAGGGCAGACATCCACGCAGTCGGTGTACTTGCAGCGGATACAGGATTCGGTGACAACGTGGGTCATGGTGGGATCAGCCGTGGGTAATTCGGCGATTTTAGCGGTTGTGCCTCAGGCTAAAACGCGAGTAGCGCGAAGGTATTGCTCTGGCCTCAGGCTGCCTGGGGAGGCCTCACGAGCACCGCGCCTGCCGTCTTGTGCGTGGCGGTGTCCACCAGCACCAGCGCGCCCAGGGCGCGCGACTGCGCATAGGGGCGGGTGGCCAGGGGTTCTTGCAGTGCCAGGTCGATGTGGCCGATGGCATTGGCCTCGAGCTGGGTGGCCGAGGCCTCTTGCAGGGTGTGGATGTCCACCCGGTGGACGATGCGCGTGACCTTGGCCTTGACCCAGCGATGACCGTGCAAAGCCCAATACACGCGGCCTGCCACCAGCGGCTCGTCATCCAGCCAGGCGACGGTGGCCGACAGGGTGCGCGAGGGCTCGGCGGCTTCGGGGGCGAGTAGCCAGTCGCCGCGCGAGACATCGACCTCGCGGTCCAGGATGAGGCCGGCGCTGTGACCCGCGGCCACCGCCTGCGGCACGCGCACGTGGTTCAAGACCTCGGCGACGCGCGCGGTTTGCCCGCCTGGCAGCACCTGCACGCTCTGGCCCGGTGCCAGGGTGCCCGCAGCGACGCGGCCCCAGAAGATGCGGCGACCCCGCGAGGTGTCGGCGGTGTCGTGGAATTTCTCGACCCATTGGACCGGGAAGGCGAAGGCCGACTGCGTCTCGGCGGGGGTGACCTCCAGGGTCTCGAGCAGCTGCAGCAGCGAGGGGCCTTGATAGCCGCACCAGCCCGCGCGCGCGCTGACCACGTTGTGACCCTGGAGCGCCGAGATCGGGATGAGGGCGCGCACCGTGACGCCCGCCTCTTGCGCGAAGCGGGTGAGGGCGGCGCGGATGTGGGTGTAGGCCCGCGCGGGATCGTCGACGGCGTCGAGCTTGTTGATCGCAAAGACGATGGACGGCACGCGCAGCAGGTGGGCCAGCAGGGTGTGGCGGCGTGTCTGCGGCAACAGGGTGAGGGTAGGGTCCTGCCACTTCAGCTTGGTGGCGTCGACCAGGACCACGGCGGCATCGGCACTCGAGGCCGCCGTGACCATGTTGCGTGTGTACTGCTCATGGCCCGGGGCGTCACCGATGATGAACTTGCGCGCGGGGGTGGCGAAGTAGCGGTAGGCCACGTCGATGGTGATGCCCTGTTCG
>JBIKUT010000174.1:0-5002 GCA_044347465.1 Ramlibacter sp. | reverse complement strand
TTCTTCTATAGACTTGATAGATGATCAGCATGACTTCAAAAGTTTGAATTTGATGATACGACTTCCGCACGGCATCAAACTGCGCCAGCTGCAGTACTTCCTGGCGGTCGCAGACAAGCTGCACTTTTCCAAAGCCGCCGAAGAGGTCTTCGTCACCCAGCCCACGCTGTCGCACCAGATCGCCGAGCTCGAGTCCCATGTCGGCGTGCCGCTGTTTGATCGATCGGGAAAATCGGTCCGCCTCACCGAGCCGGGTCGCCTGTTTGCGGCGCATGCCTCGCGGGCGCTCAAAGAGCTCGAGTCCGGTTGGACCGAGCTGAAAGAACTCGAGGGATTGCGCCGCGGAACGCTGGCCATCGGCGCGAGCCAGTCCTTTTTGCGCAAGCTGTTTCCGCCCCTGGTGGGCGAATTCATGCACCGGCATCCGCAGGTCCAGCTGCAGGTCGAGGAAATGACCGCCACCGAGATTGAGCGGCGCCTGGCCGACGGCAGCCTGGATCTGGGCATTGCTTTTGCGCCAGCGGTCCTGGAAGAAACCGAGATCGAAACCATCCTGAAAGAACGGCTTCTCTTGGTGGTGGGCCCGGATCACCCCTTGGCAGATCGCTCGCAGGTAACGCTGCAAGACCTCAATGACAAGCCCATGGTCTTTTTCACGCCGGAATTCACGACCCGAAAAATCATTGCCCGCTATTTTGAAAACGCAGGCGCACGCCTGAATTTGGTTTGCGAGACCAACAGCATCGAGGTGATGCTCGGCGTCGTGGCCCAAACGCAGACCGCCACCATCCTGCCCGAAGGCACGATTTCTAAAAACTCCGGGCTTCGTGTGCTGCCGATCGTCGAACCGGAATTGGTCCGTGTATCGGCCTTGCTGTGGGCCCGACACAGCTTTCGCACCTTCGCAGCGCGTACGTTCGCAGGCATGGTCCGCCAACATTTCCTCAACGAACTGCCGCTGCAGGTTTGAAGTGCATGCCGGTTTTCTATTCGCGAGATAGAAGAAAAGCATTTTTTCTATGGCGCCAGGCTTCGTAGAGTCATCGAATGTGCCTGAATGAAGTGATCCGATGACCGAGCCTGAAGTTCGCCAAGGCGCCGACGGCGCGGCCCTCGCCGGTGACGCCCAGTCCCTCAAAGGCCTGAAGGTCCTGGACATGTCCCGAATCCTGGCCGGCCCCTGGGTGGGACAGACACTGGCGGACCTCGGCGCCGAAGTGATCAAGATCGAGCGCCCCGGCGCGGGGGATGACACCCGCAGCTGGGGCCCTCCTTTTCTGGTGGACGCACAAGGCCGCGAGGCCGCTGACTCCGCGTACTTCCTCTGTGCAAACCGGAACAAGAAGTCCGTCACCATCGACATGACGCGCGAAGAGGGGCGCCAGGCGCTGGTCGCCCTCGCGCAGCGTTCGGACGTTCTGATCGAAAACTACAAGCTCGATGGCCTCAAGCAATACGGGCTGGACTATGAGTCGCTGAAAAAAATCAATCCCCGCCTGATCTACTGCTCGATCACGGGCTTTGGCCAGACCGGTCCCTACGCCGCGCGCGCCGGATATGACTTTCTGATCCAGGGCATGGGCGGGCTCATGAGCATCACCGGCGTGAAAGATGGCGAGCCAGGTGCGGGCCCCCAGAAAGTCGGCGTGGCCCTCACCGACATCATGACGGGCTTGTATTCAACGGTCGGCATCCTGGCGGCACTGGCCTACCGCGAGCGCACCGGTCTCGGCCAGCATCTGGACATGGCGCTGCTCGATGTGCAGATCGCGGCCCTGGCCAATCAGGGCAGCAACTTCCTGGTCAGTGGCAAAGCGCCTGGGCGCATGGGCAATGCCCACCCCAATATCGTCCCCTACCAAGACTTCCCCACGAAGGATGGTCACATGGTGATCGCCGTGGGCAATGACGCGCAGTTCTCACGACTGTGCGAGGCCGCGGGGCAGCCGCAGATGGCGCTGGACCCGCGCTTTGCGAACAACAAGGCGCGCGTGCTTCACCGGGCCGAGTTGGTTGAGGCGCTCAAAGCCCTCACGACGGAACGCACCACCGCGCAGTGGATACAGATTCTGGAAGCCCAGGGCGTCCCCTGCGGCCCGATCAACACGATCGACCAGGTGTTCGAGGATCCGCACGTGCAGTCGCGTGGCTTGCGCCAGATGGTGGAGAGCGCCGCCTACGGCCCGGTTCCCATCGTGGCCAATCCGATCCGGATGTCTGAGACGCCCGTGCGCTATCACTCGGCCCCACCGGCCCTGGGCGAGCACACCCGGGAGGTGCTGTGTGGCGTGCTGGGAATGTCCGCCGCCGAAGTCGACCGATTACAAGCTGAAAGAGTGTTTTAACGTGGCTCAATTTCTTCAAGTCGACATCGACGAGGGCATCGCTCGGATCACCCTCAACTCCCCCGCCACGCGCAACGTGCTCGGATTTGACGGTCCGTCTGCCGAGATCGCACAGGCCTGCGAACGCATCAGCGCCGATCGCTCGATCCGCGCCGTCGTGCTCACGGGCGCAGGAACGGTCTTCAGCGCGGGGGGCGACATCCGAAACATGGCGGCACGCCTGGACAACGACGCGCTCGAACCCGTGGACGATCGCTACTACTACAAGGAAGGCATCCACCGCATTCCCAAGGCCCTGTACGAACTCGAAGTTCCGACCATCGCTGCGGTCAATGGCCCCGCCATCGGCGCGGGACTTGACCTGGCCTGCATGTGCGACATCCGGATCGCCGCGCGCACTGCCACCTTCGCGGAAAGCTTCGTGACGCTGGGCATCATCCCGGGCGATGGCGGCGCCTTCCTGCTGCAGCGCCTGGTGGGCCTGGCCAAAGCCGCGGAAATGACGTTCACCGGCGAGGCGATCACCGCCGAACAGGCCCTGGCCTGCGGCCTGGTCTCGCAGGTGGTGGCGGGCGAGGAGTTGGTGGAGACCGCCATGGGGCTGGCCCGACGCATCGCGAAAAATCCGCCCCATGCCCTGCGCATGGCCAAGCGACTGATGCGGGAGAGCCAGCACCTTCGCCTGGATTCCGTGCTGGAGTTGTCATCGGCCTTCCAGGCCTTGGCGCACGCGTCGAGCGACCACCGTGATCGCGTGACGCGCGCCGTACAAGCCATCGATCGCCGCAAGAATTCATAAGCCGGGCTTGCCCGCACCCCAATCGAAACAAGAAAGAACTTCCAAATGATCCGCACCGAACACGTCATGATCCCGATGCCCAATGGCGGCGTCATGGGCGCACACATCGCCTACCCGGATACCGACAAGCCCGCACCCGCCGTGATTGCCATCATGGAGATCTGGGGCGTCAACGACACCATGCGGGCCCACGCCCAGGAGTTTGCCGAGGCGGGCTATGTGTGCCTGGTGCCCGACCTGTTTTGGCGGCAAGAGCCCGGCGTCGAGTTGTCCGACCGAAATCCGGAGGACGGAAAAAAGGCGTTCGACCTCTATTACGAGTTCGACTACGACCTGGGCGTAGAGGACATGCTCGTGGTGCGAGATTTCCTGAAGAAGAAACAGGAATGCACACCGAAGGTGGGCGCCGTCGGTTACTGCCTGGGCGGCAAGCTGTGCTACCTCATGTGCTGTCGCACGGACATTGACTGCGCGGTGGCCTATTACGGAACCTACATCGAGCACGAGATCCGGGAAGTCAAGAACCTGCACCGCCCCTTCGTGCTTCATATGGCCATGAAAGACCGCTGGGTCCAGGCCGAGGTCAACCTGCTGCTCGAGCGCAAGCTGCGCCCCAATCCGCTGGTGACGATCCACCAATACCCGGAGGCGGACCATGCGTTCGCGCGCATCGGCGGAATTCCTTATCGCAAGGCCGAAGCCGATGAAGCGCTGGGCCACACCCTGGACTTCTTCCACACCCACCTGGGCACATGAGCCCCGGCCGCCCCTCACCCAAGAGCGAACCGTCCATGCTACGCAGCGAACTCTACGAAGGTATTCGGGTCGACTGGGATGTCGCGATCGAGGTCAGCGATGGACTGACCCTGCGTTGCGACGTGTTTCGCCCGGATGATGATCGGCAGTACCCCGTGATTCTGGGTGTCACGCCCTATGGCAAATGGCTGTCGTTTCAGGATGAAGTCTGGGGCGGTCAGTGGAAGATGCTCAAGGCGCACGAACCCGCGATCGAAACGCTGTCCACCAACCGTTTCCAGAACTACGAGTTCCCAGACCCCGAGCGCTTCGTGCGCGATGGCTATGTGCTGGTGCGCGTCGATGCACGTGGCACAGGCCGCTCTCCGGGCTTCATGGACCTGTTCTCGAAGCGAGAGACCCAGGATTTCTACGATTGCGTAAAATGGGCCGCCCAGCAGCCCTGGTCCAATGGGCGGGTGGGTCTGTCAGGCGTCTCCTACCTCGCCTGCAACCAGTGGCAGGTGGCGGCCTTGCAGCCGCCCCACCTGTCGGCGATGTGCGTGTGGGAAGGCGCGTCCGATTTTTACCGGGAGTTCGCGCGCCACGGCGGCATCCTCTCGCAGTTCAACGACCTGTGGTTTGAAAAGTATGTGTTGCCGGTGCAGCACGGACGCGGCGAGCGTGGCTGGATCAGCCACATCAACGGGGAGTGGGTCGCGGGCCCCGCCACACTCAACGACGCGGAGCTAGAACGCACACGCAGCGACTGGCGCCAGGACTTGCGCACCCACACGCGAGCCAGCGATACCTTCTGGCGCGAGCGCCTGCCGCACTTCCCCTCGATCCAGGCCCCCCTGCTCTCCGCGGCCAACTGGGGCGGACAGGGTCTGCACCTGCGCGGAAACATCGAGGGCTTCCTGCAGGCAGGCTCGCCGCAAAAGTGGCTGAACTTCCACTGCCTGGAGCACTGGACCGAGTACTACACGCAAACCGGCATCGCGCTGCAAAAACGGTTCTTCGCGCATTTCCTGAAAGGCGAAGACAACGGGTGGGCCCACGAACCGAAGGTGCAGATGCTGGTGCGCGAGCCTGGCAAGCCGTTTCGTTCGCGCAGTGCATC
>JBIKUT010000173.1:0-5014 GCA_044347465.1 Ramlibacter sp. | reverse complement strand
ACGAAAAAGGGCGAGATGCGTCGGGGTCCGCGCGCGGTGTATTCGATGTGGGTCTGCTCGATCATCGGCAGGCCGCCGATGCCCGAACCGATGTTGCAGCCGATGCGCGTGGCCAGATCAGGCCGGGCCGCCAGGGCTTCACCCGTGGGCAAGCCGCTATCGGCCACCGCCTGCGCCGCGGCCGCGATCCCCAGGTGGATGAACCGGTCCATGTGCCGGGCTTCTTTCTCGGGGATGTAGTCCGAGATGTTGAAGCCCTTGACTTCGCCCGCGATGCGGCAAGACATGGCGGCGGGGTCGAACTGGGTGATCAGGTCGATGCCCGACTGACCGGCCAACAACTGGGACCAGGACTGGGCCACCGTGTTGCCCACGGGGGTGACACAGCCCAGGCCGGTCACGACAACACGGCGACGAGACATCGGCAATCAGGCTTTCTTGTGCTGCAGGGCGTAATCGATGGCCTTTTGCACCGTGGTGATCTTTTCGGCTTCCTCGTCGGGAATCTCGATGCCGAATTCATCTTCCAGGGCCATGACCAGTTCCACCGTGTCCAGGGAGTCGGCGCCCAGATCGGCCACAAAGGCTTTTTCGCTGGTCACTTGAGACTCTTCCACGCCGAGTTGCTCGGCGATGATTTTTTTGACACGTGCTTCGATATCGCTCATGGGTCCCTCAAAGGGTTGTAAAGGAATCTGGCATTTTAACGGCCAGCGGACCCCTGCCCCCGACAGCTGCGCCGGGCGGGCACGGGGATGCGGTTTCAGGCCATGAACATGCCGCCGTTGACGTGGAGTTCCTGCCCGGTGACATAGCCGGCCTGCGGCGAGGCCAGATAGGCCACGGCATGGGCGATGTCTTCGGGTTTACCCAGGGCTCCCAGGGGAATCTGCGCCAGGAGCGCCTTTTGCTGCTCCTCGGGCAAGACGGCGGTCATGTCGGTGGCGATGAAGCCCGGCGCCACACAGTTGACGGTGATGCCGCGGGTGCCCAATTCGCGCGCCAGGGCGCGGGTCATGCCGGCCACACCGGCCTTGGCCGCAGCGTAATTGGCCTGGCCCGGGTTACCCGAGGCGCCCACCACCGAGGTGATGCTGATGATGCGGCCATAGCGCTGTTTCATCATCGTGCGCATCACCGCGCGGCTCATGCGAAACACCGCCTTGAGGTTGGTGTCCAGCACCGCGTCCCAGTCGGCGTCTTTCATGCGCATGGCCAGGGTGTCGCGCGTGATGCCGGCGTTGTTCACCAACACATGCAGGGCGCCGTGCTCGGCGACGATGGCCTCGACCAGGGCCTCGCCCGCTGCGGCGTCGTTGACATCCAGGCGCGCGCCACGGCAGCCGGGAAAGGCCGCCAGGGCCTGCGAGATGCGCTGCGCGCCGTCGTCGGTGGTGGCGGTGCCAATCACCTTCAGGCCGCGGGCGGCGAGTTCGGCGGCAATGGTCGCGCCGATGCCGCGCGAGGCGCCGGTGACCAGGGCGACCTGGCCGGAAAAGTGGTCGTGGCTCATGCGAGTTGGCCTTTCACGTCGGCGAGGGTCGCCGGATCCAACACCGACAGCCCCGTGAGGGCGGCGTCGATGCGTTTGGTCATGCCGGCCAGCACCTTGCCGGGGCCGCATTCGACCAGCGTGTCGATGCCACGCGCCTGGATGGCCCGCACGCACTCGACCCAGCGCACCGGGCCGAAGGCCTGGCGGACCAGGGCGTCGCGGATGCGATCCGCGTCGGTTTCCACGGCGACATCGATGTTGTTCACCACGGGAATCGTGGGCGTGGCGATGGCGGTGGCCACCAGCTTCTCGCGCAGACGGTCGGCAGCGGGCTTCATCAGGCTGGAGTGAAAAGGGGCCGACACCGGCAGCGGCAGCGCGCGCTTGGCGCCTGCGGCCTTGAGCACTTCGCAGGCCTTCTCGACGGCGGCCTTGCTGCCGGCGATCACGGTCTGGGCCGGGTCGTTGAAGTTCACCGCCTCGACCACTTCCTGCGAGCCGGCGCCAAACGAGGCCGACGCCTCGCGGCAACCGGCGATCACGCCGGCTGCGTCCATGCCCAGGATGGCCGCCATGGCGCCTACGCCCACGGGAACGGCCTCTTGCATGGCCTGAGCGCGAAAGCGCACCAGCGGTGCGGCCTGCGCCAAGGTGAGCGAACCCGCAGCCACCAGGGCTGCGTACTCGCCCAGCGAGTGACCGGCCACCACAGAGGGCAGCGCACCGCCCTCGGCGCGCCAGGCGCGGTAAGCGGCGATGCCGGCCACCAGCATCACGGGCTGGGTATTGGTGGTCAGCGCCAGGGCCTCCTTGGGGCCTTCGTGAATCAGGTGCGCGATGTCCTCGCCCAGGGCCTGCGAGGCTTCGGCCAGCGTCTCGCGCACCGCCGGGTGGTCGCCCCAGGCATCGAGCATGCCCACGGCTTGCGAGCCCTGGCCAGGAAAGACAAAAGCAAACGGTTTCATGGTGGTGGATCTCACGTCGTCGGCTGGAAAAAACGGATGCGGCCGCCGCAGGGGCCGCGCGGGTCAGAAATCGAGCAGCACCGCGCCCCAGGTGAAGCCACCGCCCACGCCTTCGAGCATGACGGTGTCGCCGCGGCGGACCTTGCCCTCACGCACCGCAGCATCCAGGGCCAGCGGGATCGAGGCGGCCGAGGTGTTGCCATGCTGGTCCACGGTGACCACCACCTTGTCCATCGGCAACTTCAGGCGCTTGGCCGTGCTCTGCATGATGCGGATATTGGCCTGATGCGGAATGAGCCAGTCGATGTCGGCCTCGGTGCGGCCGGCCTTGGCCAGCGTGGCACGGGCCGCATCTTCGAGCACGCCCACGGCCAGCTTGAAGACGGCCTGACCGTCCATCCGCAGCAGGGGCTGCCCCAGCACCTGACCGCCGCTGACGGTGCCCGGCACGCACAGGATGTCGACGTATTTGCCGTCGGCATGCAGGTCGGTGGCCAGGATACCGGGCGCGTCGCTGGCCTCAAGCACCACGGCGCCGGCGCCATCGCCAAACAGCACGCAGGTGGTGCGGTCATTGAAATCGAGGATGCGCGAAAACACTTCAGAGCCGATCACCAGCGCCTTGTTCGCGGCACCGGTCTTGATCATGGAATCGGCCACCGTGAGCGCGTACACAAAGCCGCTGCACACCGCCTGCACATCGAAGGCGGGACAACCGGCCATCGAGCCCGGCGCGCCCAGGGCAATGCCCAGTTTGTGCTGCAAGATCGCCGCCGTCGAGGGGAACACCATGTCGGGCGTGGAAGTGGCCACGATGATCAGATCGATGTCACCGGGCTGTGCGCCTGCGGCCTCCATCGCGTGGCGCGCGGCCTGCACGCCCAGGTCGCTGGCGGCCACACCCTCCCCCACAAAGTGGCGGGCGCGGATGCCGGTGCGCTCGACGATCCAATCGTCAGAAGTTTCGAGACCGCGCTGCGCCAGTTCGGCGGCCAGGTCCGCGTTGGTCACGCGCCGCGGCGGCAGGTAGCTGCCGGTGCCGGCAATCCGGGAGTAGCGTGTCATGGAGGTCCGATTCAGCTGGCCGTCGTGGCGTCCGCAGGCTGCGAGGACCCGGCTGCCAACAGGGGTGCAGCGTGGGCGATGCGGACCTGCACCCGCTCGAGCAATTGATTTCGGGCCGCATCATACGCGCGGGCCAGGGCCTGGCTGAACGCAAACGCATCGGCTGAGCCGTGGCTTTTGAACACCAGCCCGCGCAGGCCCAGAAGGGCGGCACCGTTGTAGCGGCGGTGGTCGACGCGGCGCTTGAAAGCCGCCAGCACCGGGTAGGCCACGAGGGCGGCCAACCAGGCGTAGGGATTGCGTCCGAACTCTTGTTTGAGAAAGCCGCCGATCATGGTGGCCAGGCCCTCGCTGGCTTTCAGGGCCACATTGCCCACGAAGCCGTCGCACACCACGATGTCGGTGGTGCCCTTGAAGATGTCGTTGCCTTCGACGTTGCCGTGAAAGTTCAGGTCGCCGGCATTCGCGGCCGATCGCAGCAGCTCGCCGGCGCGCTTGATCACCTCGCTGCCCTTGATGGTTTCTTCGCCGATATTGAGCAGGCCCACGGTGGGCGCCTCGACATTGCGCAGCGCCGAGACCAGGGCCGATCCCATCACCGCAAACTGCAGCAGGTGCTGCTCGGTGCAATCGACGTTGGCGCCCAGATCCAGCACGGTGGTGGCGCCGCCCTTGGCATTGGGCATGGGGTAGGCGATGGCGGGGCGGTCGATGCCGTCCTCGGTCTTGAGCAGGTAGCGCGCCAGCGCCATCAGGGCGCCGGTGTTGCCCGCCGACACGGCGGCCTGGGCGTGGCCGTCCTTGACCTGCGCAATGGCCACGCGCATGGACGAATCCTTCTTGCGACGCAGGGCGGTCTCGACCGGATCGTCCATGGCCACCACTTCGGAGGCCGCGACGATGCGCGCGCGCGGGTGATGGAAAGACTGCAAGGCCTGCGGCAGCCCTACGAGCAGCAGCTGCACGTCGGGATGGTCGTCCAGGAAGCGGCGACAGGCAGGCAGGGTCACGGACGGACCGTGGTCCCCCCCCATGCAATCGACAGCCAGAATGGTCATGAGCTCAAATGTAGAGCGGTTCGCGAGGCCGACCGACACCCGCAAAGACAAGGGCCCGTGCCACGCAAGCGGCGCCGGGCCCTGGCCAGATCCACACGCAAGAGCGTCAGATCAAGCGTCGTTTTTGGTCTTGACAACCTTGCGGCCACGGTAAAAGCCGTTGGGGCTGATGTGGTGGCGCAGATGGGTTTCGCCCGTGGTGGGCTCGACGGCGATGCCCGGCACGTTCAGGGCGTTGTGCGAACGGTGCATGCCCCGCTTGGAGGGCGACTTCTTGTTTTGCTGGACGGCCATGACGGTCTCCTGAAAAAGGAACGCGCTGCAGCGGCTGCAGCCACGAAAAAAAGAGGTGGGTGAACGCGCGATCAGGGGGCGGCTAGGCCGTCCACCGGGTTACGCAAAAGCCTACGAGTATAGCCCAAGCCGGCCAC
>JBIKUT010000172.1:0-5046 GCA_044347465.1 Ramlibacter sp. | reverse complement strand
TGCGGCCAACGCAGATTTCTCGTCGACGATGGGCGCGGGGTAGTCCTGCCCGATGCGGCACCCCGCCAGGTCCTGCACGGGCGCGGGCATGGTCCAGGGCTCGGCCAGGTAAGGCAGGGGGACACGGGCCAGCTCCGGCACCCATTGGCGGATGAAGAGTCCCTGAGGGTCCTGGTCCTTGGCCTGCTTGGTGGGCGAGTACATCCGTAACGTGTTGATCCCTGTCGTGCCGCTTTGCATCTGCATCTGGCTCCAGTGGATGCCCGGCTCAAAATCCAGAAACTGGCGCGCCAAGAACAGCCCGGTCTCGCGCCAGTGCAGCCACAGGTGGTAGCTGGCAAAACTCACCAGCATCGAGCGCATCCGAAAGTTCAGCCAGCCGGTGGCGCGCAGCGAGCGCATACACGCATCCACCATGGGGTAGCCGGTACGTCCTTCGCACCAGGCGGCAAAGCGGGCCGCATCGAACTCGCCTTCGCGCAGGCCATCGCATACGCGTGCGAAGTTGTGAAACTCGATTGACGGCTCGCTCTCGAGTTTCTGCATGAAGTGGCAATGCCAACGCAGTCGCCCCGCGAAGCCGCGCAGGTCACGCGCCAGGGCGGGGTCCGGCGTCGTGGCGATCGTGCGCTCCACCGCCTGATGCACGGTGCGCAGCGCGATCGTGCCGAAAGCCAGGTGCGGACTCAGGCGGCTACACCCCGCTTCGGCGCTCAGGGGACTGGAGATCGACCGCCGGTAGCCCCGCCCACGCTGCTGCAAGAAGCTGCGCAAGGTGTCACGCGCGGCGCTCTCGCCAGCGGCCTGCAGCGTCTTGCCGTGTGGCGCCAGCCCGAGGCCTTCCAAGGAGGGAAAGGGCTGCGTGTCAGGACCCACCGCCGCCCGGAAGTCTCCCGCCAGACGCGGCAGGGGCGCGTCCATCCGCGCCTGCCAGCGCGCGGCCCAACCCGCCCGGTCTTTGAGGCGACGGATCACGCCCGTCTGAGCGACTTCCTGCCAGCGCACGCCCGACCCCCGGCACCAGTCGGCCACGGCCAGGTCACGCACATAGGACCAGCCTGAACCCGTCTCCTCGTGACTGAGTAGATGGGTATAGCCCACCTCCTGGTGCAACTGCGCCAAGACCGGCACCGCCGACCCCACACGCACCCACAGCGGCAAGCCGCGCCGCGCCAGGGCCTCGCGCAGTTCGGCCACACTGGCCAGCGCGAACGCCACATGCATCGGGTCGCACTCGGGGCTTTGCAGCCACTCGGGCTCGATCACATACAGGGCCAGGGCGTCCGTGTGCGCCAGAGCCTGCACCAGGGGCTCGTGATCGCGCGCGCGCAGGTCACGCTTGAACCAGACGAGGGCACGGGTGGAGGACATGGAAGGATGCGGGAATGAAGCGCGGTGGCGGGTAGGCTCGCACTGTACCGAGCGAAAAATTCCTGGCGCGATCCCCGGGCATTCGGCCCCAGGTGAGGCCACTCACCTGGGGCGGTATTCTTAAGCCCATGTCCGACCCCTCCTCTCTCCCCGCCCCCCAAGCCCTCCAAGGCCTCAAAGTCCTCGAGATGGGCCAGTTAATCGCCGGCCCCTTCGCCGCCAAAACCCTGGCCGATTTCGGCGCCGAGGTGATCAAGATCGAGCCGCCTGGCAGCGGCGACCCGCTGCGCAAATGGCGCCTCCTGAAGGACGGCACCTCGGTGTGGTGGCAGGTGCAATCGCGCAACAAGCGCTCGCTGGCCCTGGACCTGCGCGCGCCCGAGGGTCAGGCCCTCGTGCGCCAGCTGGCCGCCGAAGCCGATGTCTTGATCGAGAACTTTCGCCCCGGCGCCCTCGAGGGCTGGGGCCTGGCGCCCGACGATCTGCTGGCGGCCAACCCGCGCCTGATCGTGCTGCGTATCAGCGGCTACGGACAGACCGGCCCGTATCGCAACCGCCCAGGCTTTGGCGTGGTCGCCGAGGCCATGGGCGGTCTGCGTCACCTGACCGCGGAACCCGGGCGCGTTCCGGTGCGCGTGGGCGTGAGCATCGGTGACACCCTCGCCGCCTTGCACGGCGTGATCGGCATCCTGCTGGCCTTGCAGCATCGCCACGCCAGCGGCCAAGGCCAGGTGATCGATGTCGCCCTGTACGAAGCCGTCTTCAACTGCATGGAAAGCCTGCTGCCCGAATACAGCGCCTTTGGGGCGGTGCGCGGTGCGGCGGGTAGCGCCCTGCCAGGCATTGCACCGTCCAACGCGTATCGCTGTCAGGATGGCGCTTATGCGCTGGTCGCGGGCAACGGGGACAGCATCTTTCGCCGCCTCATGACCTTGATCGGACGCGAGGACCTGGCCCAGGACCCTGCCCTGGCCGACAACGCCGGCCGTGTGGCACGCGTCGAAGAACTCGATGCCGCCATCGGCGCCTGGACCGCGCAGCACAGCGTCCAAGATGTTCTAAGCGCACTCGAAGGCGCCGAGGTGCCCTCGGGCCGCATCTACACCGTAGCCGATATCGCAGCCGACCCGCATTACCGCGCACGCGGCATGCTGCACGAGGTGACGATGTACGACGGCAGCACGCTCACCGTACCGGGCATCGTGCCCAAGCTCTCAGCGACGCCGGGCGGTCATCGACGCAACGCGCCCGGCATCGGTCAGGATACCGATGCAGTACTGCGTGAAATGGGCTTGGAGCCCGAGCAGATCCAGGCGCTGAAGGACCGGGGCATCGTGCACTAGGCGGCTACCCGGTCCATGGTCCGTTCGCACGCGTGCGGCTACGAAGCCTTATCCAACAACCAACCCGTCAAACCGCCACGCACCGCCTGGGCTGCGATCTGGTCGATCCCCCAGAACACATAGCTGGCGTCATCACTTTCGCGCACCGCCGTGAGCAATTCCGGGCGCGCGCTGGGCGTGACGAAATAAAACCGCGAGAAGCCCCGCATATCGGCGTACTTCTGGCGGTATGCATTCCACTCGCTCACACGGGTCTCCGCCTTCACCTGCACGGCGATACGCTCGCCTGTCACCAGCGAAATCAGATCCAGATCGATGTCTTTCTCCGTGCCACCGGAGACGCCCACACGCTGCCAACCGGCCTGCCGAAACACCAGGTCCACCAGGATCTCGAGGTCGGAGGGATGCAGGGCACGGATGATGGGATGCAGCGCGTGCTGGAGCTGCTCGAAGGCGGTCTGCGCCTGCGCCACATGGGGTTCAGCCGTGGCATTGATCTTATGCAGCAGGTAGGACAGATCGCCCACGCTGCAAATCGTGCCGCGGTACATCTGCAGGGCCAGCAGCTTGCCGCTCAAACGCCCTTTGAGCAGCGGCGCGCCCGCCAGGTCCTGGTCGCTCCACGCACCGATCACGGCGCGCGTCTTGTCGCCGTTTGGGTGCTGGCTCACACCCCGATGCGCCCGACACCACCACAGACGATCCGAGAAGAACGTGATCCACAGCACGTCTTCGCCCGCCTCATAAAACTCGCGCACCTGATTCAGATGCCGGGTCAGGGCGCCCGCATCACGCGTGGTGGTGCGCAAGCCTTCCTCGACCTGCGTCCACTCGCCGGCCACACAGGCTGCGTGCGACACCTCGTGGTAGCCCAGTCGCAATTCACCGCGGGCGATGCACTCGGCCTCCCAGTCGCCACCCGACCCCAGCTTGATAAAGAGGGCGCGCGGTGCGCGGATTGCTGTCTTGCCAGGCTCCATCCCAAGCACCTCACATGATGTGTAAACCACCGTCCACCATCAGCGTGGTCCCGGTGATGAACGAGGCCTCGTCACTGGCCAGCCACAAAATTGGGTGGGCGATCTCCTCGGGATCCGCCCAGCGTCCGAGCAGCGAGGTCGTCTGGCGCTCACCCCGCAGCTTCTGCACGGACTTACCCGCGCGCTCGGCGCGATCCACATGAAATTCTGTCAAGGTCGATCCGGGGCACACCGCGTTGACCCGAACACCGTGGGCCGCTTCCTCGAAGGCCAGCGTACGGGTCAAGGACAACTGGGCCGCCTTCGTTGCGTCGTACAGGGCCATGCCCTTGCGCCCCGTCACCGCATAGCAGGACGAAACCATCACGATCGCACCCCGGCCACTCGCGCGCAGTGCAGGCAAGGCCGCCTGGCAATAGTGGGTGGCGCCCACCAGGTTCACGCCCACCACTGCCTGCCATTCATCGGGCGTCACACGGTCGGCCGGCGTGTAATTGCGCATGGCGGCGTTATTCACCAGGATGTCCAGCCCACCGAACTGGTCGACCGCCAGGCGAACGGCCTCGCGCGCCGACTCGGCATGCGAAACATCTGCGGCCAGCACCTGCAGCCTCGCTTCGGGACATGCCGCCTGGATCGCCACTTGCGTGGCCTGCAGCGAGGCCGCATTCGCGTCCACCAGCATCACGGCCGCACCCTCACGCGCAAAGCGCAAGGCAGTCGCCGCCCCAATCCCGGATCCCGCTCCGGTGATCAGCGCCTTGCGGCCCGCCAGTCGCTGCCCGTTCATCCTCACTCGGCCTTGGTGCCCGTGCTCTTGACCACCACGCTCCAGCGACCGATCTCGGTCTGGATCCAGTCACCAAACTGCTTGGGCGTGCTGGCAATCATCTCGAACTCCATCTCCAGCAGGCGCTTGCGGATATCGGGCTGATTCAGGATCTTGATGATCTCGCGGTTATAGCGGTCGATGATCGGCGAGGGCGTGCCGCCCGGCGCGAGGAAACCGATCCAGGACGTCGCCTCGAAATCTTTGTAGGTCTCGCTCACCGTCGGAATGTCGGGCGTGCTGGGGAAGCGCTTGGGGCCGGTGGAGGCCAGCAGGCGCAGGCGCCCCTCTTTGGCGAATTGCTGCACATTACCCGGCACGAAAAATCCAGCCTGAATGGTGCCCGCTACCAGGTCCGTGATGGCCGGGCCCGCGCCGCGATACGGCACGTGCGTCATCTGGAATCCCGCCGCGGACTTGAGCATCTCCATGGTCAGGTGCGAGGCACTGCCCAGGGCCACCGAGCCATACGAATACTTGGTGGGTGCTGCCTTGGCCTTGGCAATGAAGTCGGCCAGGCTGG
>JBIKUT010000171.1:0-5055 GCA_044347465.1 Ramlibacter sp. | reverse complement strand
CGATCTTTTCGGTGGTCATGGCAGGTTCCGGGTGAGGCGCCGCGCGGCGCCGTGGAAAACCGGCCATTTTAGGCGGAGCGGCTGTCAGGGCCGCTGCGGTCTGGCTTAGCGCCAGTGGCGATGGTGAGGGTGGGGTTGGAAGTGGCCGCCGTGGGGAAAGCCGCCGTAGAAGCCGATTTGGGGGTGAATCAAGGTCGTAGGGCGCACCACGGCCACCCGCTGGACCGGTGCCGTGGCGTAGACCTCCACCGAATCGGTCGGAGCCTGCATGATCCGGGTGGGGGCGGCCGGGGCCATGGGCGTGACCTGAATATGGATCGTGGGGCCCGGGTCTTGGGGCAATTGCACCTGGTACTGACGGCCCGCGTACTCGTAGGTGACGTTGTAGCCCATGGTGCGGTTTTCGTAGAGGGTCTGGGTGGAGCAGACGGTTTGGTCCTGCATGCGGGTGCCGGGCGAGCCTTCGATGCGGTTACCGAGCATGGCGCCGCCGATGATGCCGATGGCCGTGGCGGCCGCCCGCCCCGAGCCGTCGCCGATGGCATTGCCGGCCGCGCCGCCCGCTACGGCACCCAAGAGGGCACCGGCGCCGCTTCGGGGCTGTTCCACCATGACCTGCTGCGTGCTGCACACCTGGCGGGGCACAGCCACCTGCTGGATGACGGCGACGCTGGAAATCACGCGGGCGACATCCTGGGCCTGCACCGGGAGTGCCGATAGCGCCAGGCTGGCGCCGGCGAAGGCCAAAAGGGTCGGGACGGTGAGCGGGGTCTTGCGGGTCATGGGGTGCCTCCTGTAATCAACAACGCACTCATCGTGCGCGGGGTTGACCGTTTGTCGAGTGCGGGCGCGCAAAGTCCGGGTAAAGCGTGACGACAGGCGGGGGTCAGGCGCTGGCCGCAAGGGCTTCCCAGGCCGCCGGATCGAAGCCCACGGTGGTGTGCGCCCCCCAGTCGACCACCGGCCGCTTGATCACGCTGGGTTCGCGTTGCATCAGGGCAGCGGCGCTGGCGGCGTCGCGCACCGCGACCTGTTCGGCCGGTGCCAGTTTGCGCCAGGTGGTGCCCTGGCGGTTCACGAGCGTGGACCAGTCCACACGGGCCAGCCAGACCTCGACGCGGTCGGCGGGGACGCCGTCTTTCTTGAAGTCGTGGAAGCGGTAGGCGACGCCATGGGCCTGTAGCCAGGCGCGGGCTTTTTTGACGGTGTCGCAGTTGGGGATGCCATGCAGGACGATCATGGGTGCGATCGTAAAGCGTGACCGCCGTAAAGCGAGACAATCCCGACCCATGGACACCCTGCAAGACTGGCTGGCGCATTGCGAGCGCCTGCACCCCAAGACCATCGACATGGGCCTGGAGCGCGTGCGCGAGGTGGCCCAGCGCATGGCTCTGCGTTTTGACTGCCCGGTCATCACGGTGGCGGGTACGAACGGCAAAGGTTCGACCTGCGCCATGCTCGAGGCGATTGCCCTGGAGGCCGGCTGGCGCACGGGCCTGTACTCCTCGCCCCACCTGGTGCATTTTCAAGAGCGCTGCCGGCTGCGCGGCGAGCCCGTCGATCCGCAGGCCCTGGTGCCGCATTTCGCACGGGTGGAAGCGGCGCGCCAGGGCGTGAGCCTGACCTATTTCGAGTTCACCACACTGGCGATCCTGAGCCTGATGGCGGCTTCCAGCCTGGATGTGGCCATCCTCGAGGTGGGCCTGGGCGGGCGGCTCGATGCGGTCAACATCATCGACCCCGACTGCGCGGTGATCACCAGCATTGACCTGGACCACCAAGAGTTCTTGGGGCCCGACCGTGAATCGATCGGCCGCGAGAAGGCCGGCATCCTGCGCGCCGGGCGGCCTGCGGTGGTGAGCGATCCGGTGCCGCCGCAAAGCGTGATCGACCAGGCCCAGGCGCTCGGCGCGGATCTCTGGCTGCTGGGGCGCGACTTCAACTTCTCGGGGGATAAGCAGCAATGGGGTTGGGCCGGACGAGGGCGCCGCTATTCGGGCCTGGCCTATCCCGCCCTGCGCGGAGCCAACCAATTGGTGAACGCTTCGGGCGTGCTGGCGGCCCTGACCGCCTTGCGCGAACGCCTGCCGGTGACGGCGCAGGCGGTGCGCAATGGCCTGGCCCTGGTCGAATTGCCGGGGCGCTTCCAGATCGTGCCGGGCCAGCCGACGCTGGTGCTGGATGTGGCCCACAACCCCCACTCGGTGGCGGCCCTGGTGGCCAACCTCGACGCGATGGGTTTTTATCCGACCACCCACCTGGTGTTTGGCGCCATGGGCGACAAGGACCTGGACACGATGCTGCGTCGCATGGCGCCGCTGGCCGATCGCTGGTACTTTTGCGACCTGCCCACGGCGCGGGCCGAGGCGGGCGATGCCCTCAAGACCCGCTGGGAGGGGCTGGCGGTCCGCGCGGGGAGTGTGGCCAGCGCCCACGCCAGCCCCCGAGCGGCCCTCGAAGCGGCGGTGGCCGCCGCAGACCCCGCTGATAGAATCGTTGTCTTTGGATCCTTCTTCACGGTGGGCGGTGTTCTAGAGGGGGGCGTGCCCCGTTTGCAGGCCCAGCACCTGCGCACCTGAACCCCCGCGGGCACGACGCGTTCATGGCTTTTTTCAAGTTCCGAAAGACTGGCGCCGACTCCGACGCCATCGCCACGCAGCCCGAAAGCATCGAGGCCCTGCGCAAGCGCGCCAAGCAACGCCTGATCGGCGCCTCCATCCTCGTGCTGGTGGGCGTGATCGGCTTTCCCTTGGTGTTTGACACCCAGCCGCGCCCGATCCCGGTGGACATCCCGATCGATATTCCCGACCGTGGCAAGACCGGCACCACCAACACCGCGGTGGGCGCCGTGAGCACGGCGGCCGCGCCTGCGTCAGCGTCTGCGCCCGCTGCACCGGCGGCAGAAGCGCCGGTCTTCGTGCCCCCGGTGGCCGAGCCAACCGCGCCGGCCAAGCCCGCTGCTGCGGTCGTCGCCTCCGCGCCCGCTCCCGCCCCTGCTTCCGCGGCTGCCGCCAAGCCTTCTGCGCCCGCCCCGGCCGCTGCGCCCGCCAAGGCGTCTGCGCCGGCTCCCAACGACGGTGATCGCGCTCGCGCCTTGCTCGAGGGCAAGCCGGCATCCGCTGCGGCCGTCGACGGTCGATTCGTGGTCCAGGTCGGCGCCTTTGCCGATGCGGCCCGGGCCCGCGAGGCCCGCCAGACCCTGGAAAAGGCGGGCCTGAAGACCTACACGCAGGTGGTCGACACCAAAGAAGGCAAGCGCATCCGCGTGCGGGTCGGCCCCTTCGAGTCACGCGCCGAGGCCGACAAGGCCGCGGCCAAGGTCAAGGGCCTGGACTTGCCGGCCTCGGTCCTCACTCTCTAACCCCCCGACCGGACGACACCCATGGCCACGCTTGATTGGGTGTTTGCCGCCATCCTCCTGCTCTCGATGGGCGTGGGCCTGTGGCGCGGTCTGGTGTTTGAGGTCTTGTCGCTGGCGGGTTGGCTCGCCTCCTTCGTGCTGGCCCAGTGGTGGGCGCCTGCGGTCGCCGAGTGGCTGCCGCTGGGGCAGTGGTCGCCGCCCCTGCGCTATGCGGCGGGTTTTGTCGTGGTGTTGATCGGGTCGCTGGTGGTGGCGGCTTTGCTGGCGCGGCTGGCCCGCAAGCTGATCGAGGCCGTGGGCCTGCGGCCGATCGACCGCATCCTGGGTGGCGCTTTTGGCCTGCTGCGCGGCTTCGTGATCGTGCTGGCGGTGGCGGTGGTGGCCCAGATGACGCCGCTGCGTGACACGCAGGTCTGGAGCGAATCGGCTGGCGCGCAGGCGGCGGCTCAGGCGCTCAAAGGATTGAAACCGTTATTACCCGAACGCTTCGGGCAGTACCTACCGGGGTGACACACACATGTGCGGAATCGTTGGCGTGGTCAGTCACGCCCCAGTCAACCAGCTGATTTACGACGCCTTGTTGCTGCTGCAGCACCGGGGCCAGGATGCAGCGGGCATCGTGACGCAGCAAGAGCGCAAGTTCTTCATGCACAAGGCCAAGGGTATGGTGCGCGATGTCTTTCGCACCCGCAACATGCGTGCGCTCCCCGGCCATTGCGGCTTGGGCCAGGTGCGTTACCCGACCGCCGGCAACGCCTACAGCGAAGAAGAGGCGCAGCCCTTTTACGTGAATGCGCCCTTCGGCCTGGTGCTGGTTCACAACGGCAACCTGACCAACGCGCAAGCCCTGAAGTCCGAGCTGTTTTCCTCGGACCATCGGCATATCAACACCGACAGCGATTCCGAGGTGTTGCTCAACGTGTTTGCGCACGAACTCGATCGTGCCACCCGCCTCGGCGGGCCCCTGCAGCCCGCGCAGATTTTTGAAGCGGTGGCGGCGGTGCACCGCCGGGTGCGCGGCTCGTATGCGGTGATCGCCATGATCGCGGGCCACGGTGTGCTGGCGTTTCGTGATCCCTATGGCATTCGACCGCTGTCGCTGGGGCGCTCGGCTGACGGCTCGGTGATGGTGGCCAGCGAGACGGTCACGCTGGAGGGCACAGGCCACCATCTCGAGCGCCATGTGGCGCCGGGCGAGGCGGTGTTCATCGACCTGCAGGGGCAGCTGCACGCCAAGCAGTGCGCGCAGGCGCCGCGACTGACGCCTTGCATTTTCGAATACGTGTACCTGGCCCGACCGGATTCGGTGCTCGATGGCATCTCGGTGTATCAAGCCCGCCTGAACCTGGGCGAGACGCTGGCCCAGCGCGTGGTGTCCACCGTGCCGCCCAATGAGATCGATGTGATCATCCCGATCCCTGAGTCCAGCCGCCCCAGCGCCACACAGCTGGCACACCTGCTGGGGGTGCCGTACCGCGAAGGCTTCGTGAAGAACCGCTATGTGGGCCGCACCTTCATCATGCCGGGGCAGGGCGTGCGCAAAAAATCTGTGCGCCAAAAGCTCAACGTGATCGCCAGCGAGTTCAAGGGCCGCAACGTGTTGCTGGTGGACGACTCGATCGTGCGCGGCACGACCAGCCGCGAGATCGTGCAGATGGCCCGTGATGCTGGCGCGCGCAAGGTCTACCTGGCCA
>JBIKUT010000170.1:0-5146 GCA_044347465.1 Ramlibacter sp. | reverse complement strand
GACGTCGACGGCTCGCACATTCAGGTGCTGCTGCTCACGCTGTTTTTCCGGCACTTCCCCAAGTTGATCGAAGCCGGCCACGTGTTCGTGGCGCGTCCGCCGCTGTTTCGCGTCGATGCGCCCGCGCGGGGCAAGAAGGCCGCCTCCAAGAACTACGCACTGGACGAAGGCGAGCTCACCGCCATCCTGGACAAGCTGCGCAAGGAAGGCGTGCGCGAAGGCGCCTGGAGCATCAGCCGCTTCAAGGGCCTGGGCGAGATGAGCGCCGAGCAGCTGTGGGAGACCACCCTCAACCCCGACACGCGCCGTTTGCTGCCGGTACAACTGGGCGCGTTTGACTTCGCGGGCACCGAGGCCCTGATCACCAAGCTCATGGGCAAGGGCGAGGCCGCGGCACGCCGCGAGCTGATGGAATTGCACGGCGACTCGGTCGACGTCGACATCTGATGAACGGATCCCGCGCCACCGCCCTGGCCCTCCGTGTGGCGCCGCGCGTGCGCCTGCGTCCCACGCTGCAAAGCGACCTGGACTACGTGCTGACCCTGGAGCAGGATCCGCAGAATCTGCCCTTCATCACGCCGTGGGAGCGTACGCAGCATGAGGCAGCCATCCGCTTTCCGGATTTTCGTCACTTCATCATCGAGAGCGGCGACGCCTTGCAGGCGGCGGGCTTTCTGATTCTGATTGGCTGCAAGAGCCAGCATCGCTCGCTCGAACTCAAGCGGATGGTGGTTCAGTCTCAGGGCCAGGGGGTCGGTCGCGCCGCGCTGCGAGTGGCCAAGAAGGTGTCCTTCGACGACCTGGGTGCGCACCGCTTCTGGCTCGATGTCAAAACCCACAACACCCGCGCCCGCGCCCTGTACGACACCGAAGGCTTCGTGGTCGAGGGTGTGCTGCGCGAATCGGTGCGTGTGGCGGCGGGGTTTGAGTCCTTGACCGTGATGTCCATGCTGGCGCACGAGTTTGCGGATCGTCGCGCGCTCTCTCTGGAGTTGCCGGCATGAGCGTGTGGCGCGCGGCTACGGACATCCGCCGGTCGACGCGGGGCACCACCTGGGCCCTGGGCTGGGTGCTGGCCTCGTGCGTGTGCTTCGCGCCCGCGCATGTGCGTGCCGAGGTTTGGGGGTATGTCGATGCGCGCGGTGTGGCCCACCTGGCCGCCGAGAAATTGGACGACCGCTACGAGCTGTTCTCGCGGGGCAGCCCCGCTTTCGCGATGGGCGAGTCCAAGGGCGATTCAAAAGGCGATTCGAATGGCGACTCAAGGGGCGAGGTCGCCGCGGCCCCGCCCGAGCCGGACGCTGCACCCGCCCTGTCGCCGCAACTAACCAAGTTCTTCGAGACCTCGGCCGGTTACCGCCAGGCCCAGCCCCTCTTGCGCGATGCCGCTCGCAGCCAAGGCGTCGACTATGAATTGCTCAAGGCGCTGATCGTGGCCGAGTCGGGCTTTGATCCGAAGGCGGTGTCGCCCAAGGGGGCGATCGGCCTCATGCAGGTGATGCCCGCCACCGCCGAACGCTGGGGCGTGCGCGGCGATGCCAAGCAATCGATCGAGAAGAAACTCGCCGACCCCCAGCTCAATGTCCGCACCGGCACCCGCTATCTGCGCCATTTGATGGGGCTGTTCCCCGATCGCCTGGATCTGGCCCTGGCCGCCTACAACGCGGGCGAAGGCGCCGTGCAGCGCGCCGGCAATCGCATCCCGAATTACCGCGAAACCCAGAACTACGTGAAGACGGTGATGCACCTGTACGCCATGCTCAAGCCCCCACCCCCTGTGCGCGTGGCTCCCGTTGCCGCGCCGGTGCCGGCGCGGCGCGTGCGCATGGAGTTGCCGGGGCAGGTGCCCGGGCGCGCCAGCATGCCGCCGCCGCTCACCGCACCGTCTGCGACCCCGAACGACTGACCCGATCGACCTGACCGAACCCACCAAGACCCCATGGACCCGGACCTCATTTCTCTTGCCGCCGCCGGCGACGACGACGCCCAATTAGATCTGGCGACTTATGCGCAGCGCGCTTACCTCGAGTACGCGCTGAGCGTGGTCAAGGGCCGCGCCTTGCCGGATGTGGCCGACGGCCAAAAGCCGGTGCAACGCCGAATCTTGTATTCGATGGCCCGCATGGGCCTGGCCTTCTCGGGGGCGGCCGGTGCCAAACCCGTCAAGAGCGCACGCGTCGTGGGCGATGTGCTCGGTCGCTTTCATCCGCATGGTGACCAGGCCGCCTATGACGCCCTGGTGCGCATGGCCCAGGATTTTTCGCAGCGTTATCCGCTGATCGACGGCCAGGGTAATTTCGGCAGCCGCGATGGCGACGGCGCGGCGGCCATGCGCTACACCGAGGCGCGGCTGGCGAAGATCACCAACCTGCTGCTCGAAGAGATCGACGAGGGCACAGTCGATTTCCGGCCCAACTACGACGGCAGTGCCGAAGAACCCGTGCAACTGCCCGCGCGCTTGCCGTTCTCGCTGCTCAATGGCGCCAGCGGCATCGCGGTGGGTCTGGCCACTGAGATCCCCAGTCACAACCTGGCTGAAGTGGCCCAGGCCTGCGTGGCCCTGATCAAAAATCCCCAGCTGGCCGACGACGAGTTGTTCGCCCTGCTGCCGGGGCCCGACTATCCGGGGGGCGGTCAGATCATCAGCGCGGCGTCTGACATCGCCGAGGCGTATCGCACTGGCCGCGGTTCGCTCAAGGTGCGTGCGCGCTGGAAGATCGAGGAGCTCGCCCGTGGCCAGTGGCAACTGGTGGTGCACGAGCTGCCGCCGGGCGTGAGCAGCCAGCGCGTGCTCGAAGAGATCGAAGAACTGACCAACCCCAAGGTCAAGGCCGGCAAGAAGGCCGTGTCGCAAGACCAGCTGCAGCTGAAACAGGCCGTGCTGTCGGTGCTCGATGCGGTGCGCGACGAGTCCAGCAAGGACGCGGCGGTGCGTTTGGTGTTCGAGCCCAAGACCAGCCGCATCGAGCAATCGGAGTTGATCCAGGTGCTGCTGGCGCACACCAGCCTGGAAACCTCGGCGCCGATCAACCTCACCTTGGTGGGCCTGGACGGCCGGCCGGTGCAGAAATCGCTGCGGCTGATGCTGGACGAGTGGATCGCGTTTCGCCAGCGTACGGTCGAACGCCGTTCGCGCCATCGCCTGGACAAGGTGCTCGATCGCATCCACATCCTCGAAGGTCGGCAGCTGGTGCTGCTCAATATCGATGAAGTCATCGCGATCATTCGCGGCAGCGACGAGCCCAAGCTGGCACTGATCGAGCGCTTTACCCTCAGTGAGCGCCAGGCCGAGGACATCCTCGAGATTCGCCTGCGCCAGTTGGCGCGCCTGGAGGCGATCAAGATCGAGCAGGAGTTAGCCAATCTGCGCGAGGAACAGAAAAAACTTCAGGACATCCTGGAGAGCCCCGCCGCCCTGCGTCGTCTGATGGTCAAGGAGATCGAGGCCGACGCCAAGCAGTTCACCGACGCACGCCGCACCCTGATCCAGACCGAGAAGAAGGCCGTGGCTGAAGTCAAGGTGATCGACGAGCCGGTGACGGTGGTGGTCTCGCAAAAAGGCTGGGTGCGTGCGCGCCAAGGCCATGGCCACGAGGCGGCCAGCTTCGCCTTCAAATCGGGCGACGGGCTGTATGCGACCTTCGAGTGCCGCACGATCGATACGTTACTGGCCTTCGGCAGCAACGGCCGGATCTACACGCTTGCGGTCTCGACGCTGCCAGGCGCGCGGGGCGACGGCCAGCCTGTCACCAGCTTCATCGAGCTGGAGGCGGGTACGCAGGTGGTGCATTACTTCGCCGGCGCCGCGGCGTCGATGTTGCTGATGTCCACCTCGGGCGGCTACGGCTTCATCGCCAGCGTTGACGACATGAGCTCGCGCCAGCGCGCGGGCAAGTCCTTCATCACGTGTGCGGCGGGCGAGACCGTGTGCCGGCCTTCGCCGGCGCAGGTGGCGCCGGGCGCGCCCGCCACGCATGTGGCCTGTGCTTCGGCCGGCGGTCGCATCCTGACCTTCGAGATCGCCGAGCTCAAGCACCAGCCCAAGGGCGGACGCGGCCTGATGCTGCTCGATCTCGAGCCCAAGGACACGCTGGCAGGTGCTGCGGCCTATGTGCGTAGCGTGAAGATCAGCGGCATCGGCCGCGGCGGCAAGGACCGCGAAGAGACCTTGGAGATCCGGTCCCTGAACAACGCGCGGGCTGCGCGCGGTCGCAAGGGCAAGGCCGCCGACTTGGGCTTCAAGCCCACGGGGGTCGATCGGGTCGAATAAGCGAGGGGCTTATTCGACTTCGGCGATCAGCTCGATCTCGACGCAGGCGCCCATGGGGATCTGGGCGACTCCGAAGGCACTGCGCGCGTGCGCGCCCCGCTCGCCGAAGATCTGCGCGAGCAGCTCGCTGCAGCCGTTGGTGACCAGGTGCTGCTCGGTGAAGGTGGCCGTGGAGTTCACCAGGCTCATCACCTTGACGATGCGGCGCACCTTCTCCAGATCGCCAATGGCAGCTTGCAGCGTGCCCAGCAGGTCAATCGCGATCGCGCGCGCAGCGGCCTGACCTTGCGCGGTGTCCATGTCCTTGCCCAGTTGGCCCACCCAGGGCTTGCCGTCCTTGCGGGCGATGTGGCCACTGAGAAAGACGAGCGAGCCGGTACGCACGAAGGGCACATAGGCCGCGGCGGGCGTGGCCACCGGGGGCAGGGTGATGTTCAGTTCCTGGAGCTTGTGGGCGATGGACATGGTGTGTGTGCGTAGGGATCGAGGGTTGGGGCGAGTGCCGCGATTGTAGGAGCGGCTTGCCGGGCGCATGCACCGTCCTCATCAAGAAGGCAGGGGGCTGGCCCTTCACGGGACGGGCATGACGATCAGCCGGCCGCCAGCGGCGGCGCGTGCAGGCGCGTGACCTGCATGTGGTGGCTAAATTGGACCTCGGTGGCTTCCAGCTGCCCTTCGATCGGCGCGGCGCCGGCGGGCTCGGGCGTACAGGCCAGCGGGATGTGCCCCTCGGTAGCCACCAGGCCCGAGGTCGGGTCCAGCCCGAGCCAGCCGGCCCCGGGCAGATAGACCTCGCACCAGGCGTGCAGCTCGGTGGCGTCCAGGCCGTGCGTGCCGGCGTTTGTGTGCGAGTCGGGCGCGATCTGAATCAGGTAG
>JBIKUT010000169.1:0-5156 GCA_044347465.1 Ramlibacter sp. | reverse complement strand
GAATGTGAGTCGCGTGTTCAACGAGCTGGCTGTCATGCATGCCACCACGCTGCCTCAACGCGGATTCGACCTCTATCTCACAGGCCGTGTGAAAGTCGCTCTGGTGGATGCGAGAGGCTTGACCGTCACCGCGTTCAGGGTCGTGACCGAGCGCGGGACGGTCTACTTGATGGGGCGCGTGACCCCTCTCGAAGCGGACCGAGCCACCGCGTTGGTGCGTCAGATTAGCGGCGTCCAGCGCATCGTGCGCATGTTCGAAATCATCAACGAGTAAGCGCCCGCGGTTAGCGCGCAGTTTTACTGCAGGCGTGCGTCGCCAAAGGGTTGGTCGTCTGGGGGCGCTTCGCTGGCCACCCGGAAGCCCTCGCTGGCCCAGGCGCCCAGATCCATGTGCTTGCAGCGCTCGCTGCAAAACGGCCGAAACGCATTGCTCGGGGCATAGACGCTGTCGCCGCCGCAATGGGGGCAAGGGACGATGCGGGGTGGGCGGGTGGGTTCCGTCATTGCCGAATGCTCCTCGCCTGCGATCGCCCCTTCAGGCGCAAAGGGTGAGCTCGAAGGGCGTGTCGTCGTGGCTGGCCTGCAGGCGCTCGCCGGGAGTGTGCTTCATCAGGCGCACCGCCACCATCAGTCGGTTGCCGCTGATCTCGGGTACGAGGTGGAGCGCGGGGTCGATGCGCAGGCGCATCAGCTGAAAGGTGCGGCCCTGGGGCAGGGCCTGCTGCAAATGACCGCCTGAGGCCATGACTTTCTGGGGGGAGCCGGCATCGCGCATCAGTTTGAGGAGCAGGCGGATGGAGTCGGCCAAGGTGCCCAGCGGCGCGACCCAGCGCAGCAGGTCGGCTTGGCGCTCGGCCGGGTCGAGTTGCTGCCACGCGTGGTAGGCCGGCAGATCAAATTCGCAGGTGCCGCCTGGGATGCCGATCCGGCTGCGAATGCTCATGAGCCAGTCGTTGTCGGTCAGGCTCTGACCGGCTTTGCCGGTTTGGGCGTGGAGGGCGTTGTAGCCGGCATCGAGTTGACCGATGACTTCTTGCAGCAGGTCTTCGGAGATTGCCGGGTTGCCGCGCAGGGCCGAGAGGGCGGACTTCTGTTTTTCGAGGTCCTTCATCACGTCGGACTTCAGGTCGGCCCGGGCCCCGACGTCCATGACCTCGAAGAGGGTGGACAGCGCGTGATGGTGATCGGCCGGGTGGTCGCGGGCCATCATCAGCGCGAGTCGACGGAACAACTGCTCAAGCCGCAGGTAGGTGCGGATGCGCTCGTTGAACGGGTATTCGTACAGGATCACGACAGCCGGGATCATAGCCCGAAGCTCATCGCCGCCTGGCGGACCTCCTGCTTGAGTTCGTCCAGGGTCAGGCCGTCGTTGCAGATCACGCTGTCGGCGGCGGCCAGGCGCTGCTCGCGCGTGGCCTGCGCCGCCAGGATGGCCCGCACCTGGGCCTCGTCCAGGCCGCTGCGCGCCATGACCCGCGCCACCTGAGTGCTGGGGCTGCAGTCGACCACCAGCACATGGTCGAATTCGTCGCGCCAGCGGGCCGATTCGACCAGCAAGGGGATATCAAAGACCACGCAACGCTTGCCTTGGGCGCGCGCGGCCTCTTCCTGCTCGCGCATGGCTGCGCCCACCAGGGGGTGGATGATGGCCTCCAGATCCGCGCGGGCGGCGGGGTCGGCGAAGGCCAGCTCGCGCATGCGCGGGCGGTCCAGGCTGCCGTCGGCGGCGATGGCGGCGGGCCCGAAGCGCTCCCGCAGGGCGGGGATGGCGGCGCCACCCGGGGCGGTGACGGCGCGCGAGATGGCGTCGGCATCGATCGTGGCCGCGCCCAGGTCGGCCAGCATCTGGAGCACGGTGCTCTTGCCGCTGCCGATGCCGCCGGTCAGGCCGATGCGAAGCAGGGGGGACTGCGCGGTCATAGGGTCAGGCCCAGCGCTCGCCAGAAGGACGGGGTCAGGCCCGCCACCGCGGCGAAGCCCCCCAGCGCCAGGAAGGGTCCGAAGGGCACATAGCCGCCCTCGCGCAAACCACCCGTGAATTTCATGAAGATGCCGACTCCCGCCCCGCACATGGAAGCCAGCAGGATAACGGGGATCAGCGCCTGCCACCCGAGCCAGGCGCCCAGAGCGGCAAAGAGCTTGAAGTCGCCAAAGCCCATGCCCTCGCGGCCCGTGAGCCGCTTGAAGACTTGGTAGACGGTCCACAGCGACAGATAGCCCGCCACCGCCCCCCACAGGGCATCGGCCAGTGCGATGTCGGTCCAGCCCAGCGTCGAGGCGATCAGGCCGGCCCAGGTCAGGGGCAGGGTGAGGTCGTCGGGCAGCAAGGTGGTGTGCCAGTCGATCACCGCCAGCGCCAGCAGCGTGGCGCCGAAAGCGGCCCAGGCGGCGCCGGCGGGGGTGAGGCCCCAGCGCCAGGCGGCATAGCCGAACCAGGCGCCGGTGGCGATCTCGACCAGGGGATAGTGCAGGGGGATCGGCGCCCGGCACGCCGAGCAGCGGCCTCGCAGCAGCAACCAACTGAGCACCGGGATGTTTTCCCAGGGCGCGAGGCGATGGCCGCACTGGGGGCAGGCCGAGGGCGGCGAGGCGAGGTGAAACGGGGCTTCGTCGGGCACCGGCTGACCGGCCGCCAGGGCGTCCTCTTGGGCCCAGCGCCGCTCCAGCATGCGGGGCAGGCGGTGGATCACCACGTTGAGGAAGCTGCCCACCACGAGGCCCAGGAGGGCCGCCCCTGCCAGCGCCAAGCCCGATGCCCCGTCCGCCATCATCAGACCACCTGCCCCAACTTGAAGATGGGGAGGTACATGGAGACCACGATGCCGCCGACCACGCTGCCCAGAAACACGATGATGATCGGCTCGAGCAGGCTGGACAGGCCCGCGACCGTGTCATCGACCTCGGCCTCGTAGAAATCGGCCGCCTTGCCCAGCATGTGGTCGAGGGAGCCTGACTCTTCGCCGATGGCGCACATCTGCAGGACCATCGTCGGGAACACCCGCGACTGGCTCATGGCATGGGTGAGGCTGACCCCGGAGGACACCTCGTGCTGGATGCCGATGGTGGCCTCGCGGTAGACGCTATTGCCGGCCGCGCCGCCCACTGAGTCCAGAGCTTCGACCAGGGGCACACCGGCCGCGAACAGGGTGGCGAGGGTGCGCGTCCAGCGCGCGATGATGGACTTGCGCACCAGCGCGCCGAACACCGGCAGCCGCAGCAGCCATTGGTCGGTCAGGCGCTGCAAGCCCGGGCTGCGGCGCCAAGCGCGCGCCAAACCCACGCCCGCAGCCACCAGCACCCCGAGTATCCACAGGCCGTGCTGCACGAAGGCCTCGCTGATGGCGATGACCATGCGTGTGGGCGCAGGCAGCTCTGCCCCGAACGAGGAGAAGACTTCCTTGAACGAGGGGATCACGAACACCATGATCACCGCCACCACGATGAAGGCCACCAAAATCACGGCCACAGGGTACATGAGCGCCGACTTGATCTTGGACTTGATGCCTTCGATCTTTTCCATGTAGGTGGCCAGCCGCTCCAGGATCGATTCCAGAATGCCCGCGGCCTCGCCGGCTTCGATCAGGTTGCAATACAGGTCGCTAAATTGTTGTGGGAACTTGCGAAACGCCGCCGACAGCGAGGTGCCGGTTTCCACATCGGCGCGCAGGTCGGCCAGCAGCCGACTCACGTTGGGGTTGCTGTTGCCGCGGCCCACGATGTCAAAGGCCTGCAGCAGCGGCACGCCGGCTTTCATCATGGTGGCCAGCTGGCGCGTGAACAGGGCGATGTCGCGCGGTTTGATTTGCTTGCCGCGGCCCATGCGACGTTTGCGGATGCGGGTGGTGGTGATGCCCTGGCGCCGCAGCGAGGCCTGCAGCTGGTTCTCGCCGGCGGCACGGCTCTCGCCTCGTACGGCTTTGCCTTGACGGTCCTTGCCCTCCCATTCGAAGGTGAATTCGCGGATCGCGGAGGCGGGAGCGGAGGGGGTTGCGCTGGTGGTGGCCATGAGGTGGGAGGGTGGGGCGGTGGGAGGGGGTTACAGCGAGGTGCAGCCCAGGACTTCTTCGAGCGAGGTGACGCCCAGGCGCACCTTGTGCAGGCCAGACCGTCGCAGGCTGCGCACGCCCTCGCGTTCGCACTGATGCGCGATTTCCAGGGCATTGCCATCGCGCAGGATGATTTGCTGGAGGGCCTCGGTCATGGGCATGACCTGGTAGATGCCCACGCGTCCTTTGTAGCCGCCGCTGCAGGCGCTACAGCCCACCGCGCGATAAGGCTTCCAGGTGTCGTCCAGGTCGTCGGGCGTGAAGCCCGCTTCGAGCAGGCTGTCTCGGGGCAGATCGGCGGGCGCCTTGCAGGCCGGGCACAGGCGCCGCGCCAGGCGCTGCGCAGTGATCAGGATCACGCTGGAGGCGATGTTGAAGGGCGCGATACCCATATTGCGCAGGCGCGTGAGCGTGGTGGGCGCGTCGTTGGTGTGCAGGGTAGACAGCACCAGGTGGCCGGTCTGGGCGGCCTTGATGGCGATGTCGGCGGTTTCGAGGTCGCGGATTTCGCCGACCATCAGGATGTCCGGGTCCTGGCGCAGGAAGGAGCGCAGGGCGGCGGCGAAGGTCAGGCCCGCTTTCTCGTTGACGTTGACCTGATTGACCCCGGGCAGGTTGATCTCGGAGGGGTCTTCGGCCGTGGAGATGATGACCCCCGCCTTGTTCAAGAGGTTCAGGCAGGTGTAGAGGGACACCGTCTTGCCCGAGCCGGTGGGGCCGGTGACCAAAATCATGCCGTAGGGACGGGCGATGGCCTCGAGCAGGCGGGCTTTTTCGTCGGGCTCGTAGCCCAGAGCGTCGATGCCAACGCGGGCGGCCGAAGGGTCCAGGATCCGGATCACGATCTTTTCGCCAAACAGCGTGGGCAAGGTGCTGACGCGAAAATCGATCACCCGATCCGGGCCGATCTTGAGCTTCATGCGGCCGTCTTGCGGGACGCGCTTTTCGGAGATGTCCATGCGCGAGATCACCTTGATGCGCGAAGCCAGCTTGTCCTTGATGGCCACGGGCGGCGCGGCGATCTCGCGCAGTTCGCCGTCGATGCGAAAGCGCACCCGGTACTGGTGCTCGTAGGGCTCGAAGTGGATGTCGGAGGCGCGCTGGCTGAAG
>JBIKUT010000168.1:0-5224 GCA_044347465.1 Ramlibacter sp. | reverse complement strand
GCGGCCGTACGCGCGGGCCAGCCCGATGAAGCGGCGCAGCGTCTGCAAACCTGGGTGACCGTGAACCCGACCGATGGCACGGCCTGGCAGTTGCTGGCGATGGCGCAGGCGGCGCAAGGGCAGGCGCTGCGCGCCATCCGCTCGGAGGCCGAGGCGCGTGTGGCCTGGCTCGATTACCCAGCGGCGATGGACCGCCTGCGCGCGGCTCAGGAGCTGGCGCGCAAGGGCACGGTCGACCACATCGAGGCGTCGATCATCGACACGCGTGCGCGTGCGGTGGAAGCCTTACTTCGCGAACAGGCGCTCGAGCGCTAGGTCGATCAGCACACCCAGCACCGAGTACATCAGCGATCCCAGGAGGGCGGCGCCAAATCCGGTGACGTGCAGCCCGTCGAGAAAGCTGGCGGCCCACCAGAACATCAGCGCGTTGATGATGAACAGGAACAGGCCCAGCGTGAGCACGGTGACCGGTAGGGTCAGGAGCACCAGGATCGGTCGCACAAAGAGATTGAGCAGTCCGATCACAAAGGCAGCGCCCAAAGCCGCCATGAAACTGGTGACGGCCACGCCCTCATAGACCTGGGCGACAAACAACAAGGCTGTGGCACTGAGTAGCCACTTCGCGATCAGTTTCATGAGCGCCGCCGGGCCGCCCCAAGGCGCGAGGGCCCCCTCGGGGGGCAGGAAGCCACACGCAGTGGGCGGACGTGGGGGCGCGTGTTCATGGGACAAGAATAGCATCGGCTGCGCAGGAGCCCCGCAGGCGCTATCATCCGCCTCCCCTCGCCATGCCCGCCATCCACATCACCGACGTCGAAGCCGCCATCAACTATTGGCGCGAGAAGAAGCCGTCCCCCGACGGCATCACGCTTGCGCCCGAGTTGCGGGCCCTGGCCGAGGTCTACGCCCTCATGGTGTTCCACCACGAGGACGAGGCCGCGGAAAAAGGTTTTCCGGCGGCGGCCTTTGCCGCCTGGAAGGCGTGGTACGACACCACGCCGGATACGCCCTGCATCGCGATCTGTTCGACCAGCCAGGGCGATGCGATGTGCAAGGGATGTGGCCGCACCTTCGACGAGGTGCAGCACTGGCCGTCGATGTCGCCGGCCGAAAAACGCAGCACCTGGCGCCGCATCACCCTCGAGGGCGATGCCTGGCGGTTCAATCGCTACAGCGAGCGGGCGGCGGAAGGTCCCCGTACACCGAGCCCCCCTTCGGCCTGAGGCCGGGGCGTCAAGGCGCCTTACTTCCAGCGTATCGGTTCGATGTCGACGGTGCGCTGGCCGTCGCCCAGTGTGAGGACGCCTTCTTGCACCGTCGCTTGCAGCTGCATGCTGCGCGCTGCGAGCGCCGCCAGTTGCTGGCTGCTCTCGCTGGGAATGCGAAACACCTCCAGGCTGGTCAGGCGCGAGAGCTTGGTCTCGATGCCGCGCCACCAGATGTCGGCCGCATGCGAGAAGCAATACAGGCGCACACGATCGGCCTTGCTGCAGGCCTTGGCCAGAGGCTTGTCTTCGGGTTGGCCGATCTCCATCCACAGGCGAGTGCGGCCGGTGAAATCGCGCAGCCAGACATCGGGCTCGTCGGGATCAGACAGGCCCGCGCCGAAAGCCAGCGTGCCGTCACCGCCGCAGGTGGACTGCAGCTCGTGCGCGTTCAGCGCCAGGGCGGCCAGGCGGATCATCATGCGCTCGTCGGTCTCGCTGGGGTGGCGGGCGAGCGTGAGCGCGTGGTCGGCGTAGTAGCTGTGGTCAATATCGGCCAGCTGCACGCTGGCCTTGAAGATGGTGGATTTCAGCGCCATGGGGCGGTATTCACATCAAGCTCGTCGCGCGAGGGCGGCGGCCAGACCTGTGTAGCTTGCGGGCGTCATCGCCAGCAGGCGGGTCTTCTCGGCTTCGGGGATCTCCAACGAGCGGATCAAGGCGTGCAGGTCTTCGGGGCGCACGGTCTTGCCGCGGGTGACGTCCTTGAGTTTTTCGTAGGCGCCTTGCACGCCGTAGCGTCGCATCACCGTCTGAATCGGTTCGGCCAGAACTTCCCAGGCCCCGTCCAAATCGTCGGCCAGGGCTTCGGCATTGAGTTCGAGCTTGGCCAGGCCCACGCCCAGCGCGTGATAGGCCAGCACCGTGTAGCCCATGGCGACGCCCATGTTGCGAAGGACGGTGGAATCGGTGAGGTCTCGCTGCCAGCGCGAGATCGGAAGCTTTTCGGCCAGGTGACGCAGCAGCGCGTTGGCCAGACCCAGATTGCCCTCGGCGTTTTCGAAATCGATCGGGTTGACCTTGTGCGGCATGGTCGACGAGCCAATCTCGCCTTCGCGCAGGCGTTGCTTGAAATAGCCCAGGCTGATGTAGCCCCAGACATCGCGCGACCAGTCGATCAGGATGGTGTTGGTGCGCGCGATGGCATCGAACAGTTCGGCCATGTAGTCATGCGGCTCGATCTGGATGCTATAGGGCTGGAAGTTCAGGCCCAATCCGGTGGGCTCGGGCGATTCGATAACGCGGCGGCTGAAGGCCTCCCAGTCAAAGTCGGGCCAGGCCGAGAGGTGGGCGTTGTAGTTGCCGACCGCGCCGTTCATCTTGGCCAGGAGCTTGACGCCGGCGATGCGCTCGCGCGCCGTCGCCAGGCGCATGACCACGTTGGCGATCTCCTTGCCCACGGTGGTGGGGCTGGCGGTTTGGCCGTGGGTGCGACTGAGCATGGGCACGTCGGCATACGCATGCGCCATGTCACGCAGCTTGGCGATGAGGCCGTCCAGGGTCGGCAGGATCACCTGCTCGCGCGCGGCTTTCAGTTGCAGGGCGTGGCTGGTGTTGTTGATGTCTTCGCTGGTGCAGGCAAAGTGCACGAATTCAGCGGCGCTCCCGAGTTCGGGGCGCGCCTCGAACTTGGACTTGATCCAATACTCCACGGCCTTGACGTCGTGGTTGGTGGTCTTTTCGATGTCCTTGATGGCGAGGGCGTCGGCCTCGGAAAAATTCTTGACCAGGCCCAGCAAGTAAGTGCGCGCACCCGACGACAAGGGCTTGAATTCGGCGAATCCAGCGTCGGACAGGGCGATGAACCAGCAGACTTCAACCCGCACGCGTTGGTGCATGAAGCCCATTTCGCTCATAAGCGGGCGCAGTAGCGCCAGGCGTGCCGCGTAGCGGCCGTCCAGCGGGGACAGCGCGGCGATGGTGGAAAACGTCATGCGTCAATTGTAGGTGTCCCCCATTGGGGCCGGCGCCTGGGGCGGAGCTAGGACCTAAAATGCGCGGCCCCCTTCGAGATTGACCGAAAGCGCATGACCATGAAATTGATCGGATCTGGCACCAGCCCGTATGTGCGCAAGGTGCGCATCGTGATGGCCGAAAAGAAGCTGGACTACCAGTTGGTGCTCGAAGACGTCTGGCACGCTGACACCACGATCTTGCAATCGAACCCGCTGGGCAAGGTGCCGTGCTTGGTGATGGAAGGTGGCGAGGCCTTGTTCGATTCGCGCGTGATCGTCGAATACCTGGACACCCTCTCGCCGGTGGGCAAACTGATTCCGCCGCTGGGCCGCGAGCGCGCCGAGGTCAAGACCTGGGAGGCTCTGGGCGATGGCGTGCTCGACGCCCTGATCCTGGCCCGCCTGGAGAAAGCCTGGCCGGGGCGCAAGGCCGGTGAGTGCAGCCAGGCCTGGATCGACCGGCAGATGGAAAAGACCCACGCCAGCTTGAAGGCCATGAGCCTGGGCCTGGGCGACAAGGCGTTCTGCGCGGGCATCTACCTGACCCTGGCCGACATCGCGGTCGGCTGCACGCTGGGCTATCTGGATTTCCGTTTCGGGGATCTCGACTGGCGCACGCCGTATCCCAATCTGGCGCGCTTGTACGAGAAGCTGATGCAGCGTCCGAGCTTCATCGAGTCGCAACCGGCTTGAACGCGGCGCCGGCGCGCAAGGCGCCGGCGGTCAGAGCCCAGTGATGCGTCGCACGGCCGCCTGATACAGCCGAAAGGGCAGCATCGCCAGCAGCTTCACACTGAGCGTGAAGCGCAGCGGAAAGTGAATCTCGAAGTGGCCCTTGCGCCATCCGGTCAGGATGGCCTGCGCCGCCTGTTCGGGCGAGATCAAGGCCGGCATCTCAAATTCGTTTTGCGCCGTGAGCGGCGTCTCCACAAAGCCCGGGTTGATCAGGCTCACGCCGATGCCCTGGTCGGACAAGTCGATGTAAAGCGTTTCAGCCAGGTTGATCAAAGCCGCCTTGGTGGGCCCATAGGCCAGGCCATTGGGCAGACCTCGAAAGCCGGCGACGCTGCTCACGAGGCTGATGTGGCCGCTGCCGCGCGCCAGCATGTCGGGCAAGACCGCCGCCAGCATATGCAGCGCGCCGGTGTAGTTCACGCGTTCGTGTTGCAGCATGTCCTGCAAGTCGAAGGCGGTGGCGCGTTGGGCGCGGTAGTGGCCGGCGCAGTAGACGGCGCAGTCGATGCCGCCGTCGGCGGTCAGTTCGGCGGCCACGCGCGCGACGGCGTCGGCGTCGGTGGCATCCAGCGTCTGCGCTTGCGCGCCGGGGTGGGCGTCGACGAAGGCCTGCAAGGCCGCTTGGCCACGCGCGGACACGATCACCTGCGCACCGCACGCATGCAGCGCGTGCGCCAACGCGCGGCCGATGCCCGTGGACGCACCCAGCACCCAGACCCGCCGGCCCGCCCAGTCGGTCTGGGGCGGATTGAGGGGCGACCACCAGCGCCGCGTCGCGCGCGCGGACGATGTTGCGCGCGGCGGCGGCGGGGTGGGCGCTTGCAGCGGCAGCGTGTTCATCGCTTCGTGAAGGACAAGGTCACTTCACCCAGGGTGATGCCGAACTTGCTCATGGTGGCGCGATTGAGCAGCACCTTGTCGGACATCAGGTACATCCAGTCATCAAACTCGACGTTCCACACCTTGCCGTCCACCGGCAGGGCCAGTGTGTAGCGCCAACGCAGCGCATTGCCGCGGGCCTGGCCCTCGGCCTGGCCGACCACGTCGTCGGCGTTGCCGGTGTAGCGGCCGTCGGGGAGCTTGCGCACGCGCCAGACGCGGCGCTGTGTGGTGCCGTCGGAGTAGGTGAAGGCTTCGTCGAGCACGCCGTCGTCGCCCTGCCAGCTGCATTGCATGACGACGGTGAAGCGCTTGACCACCTTGCCCGAGCGGTCGGTGAAGACGCCCCAGGCATCGACGGTGCCATCGAAGTAGGTGCGCAGGTCCAGC
>JBIKUT010000167.1:0-5231 GCA_044347465.1 Ramlibacter sp. | reverse complement strand
CCGGCCGATCTGTCCGCGGAGCTGAGGGAGACCTTCGGGGTGAGCGCGCGGCGCGGGGTGCTGATCACCGGTGTGCTGCAAAACGGGCCCGCCGCGAAGGCGGGCATCCGCCCGGGCGACGTGATCACCCAGGTGGGCACCCAGCCGATCACCAACGTGTCGGAGTTGCTGTCCCATGTGGCGGCGCTCAAGCCGGGGGCGAATGCCGAATTCAAGGTGCAGCGCAAGGATGCGGCCCTGTCGCTCACGGTGACGGCGGGACTGCGGCCCAAGCCGCCTGTGGTGCCGCAGCAGCGCTGAGTTTTTTCTCCGGACGGGCGCGTGGCGCGGGGCAGGCGGGGGGCATGGGCCCGGGGGCTTCAAGTGCGCAGGCCCTTCGGGCTTCCTTGCGGTGCTCGTGCCAGGCGGGAAGCGCGCAAACTCGCCTTCGGCTCAAACATGCGCGCTTCTTTTTCCGCCTGTCCCTGCGCTCCTCAGCTGCGCACAGGCGCCCCCGGACCCACACCCCCCACCCACCCCACACCACGCGCTTCGCGCGCGCAAGATTCTTCGCCGACGACGCTGCCCGGCGCGAAATTCAGACGTGATCTAGCCGGAGTCCCTGAGGCAAGCGCTCCGGCGCAAAGCCTTTACGCGTTGCGTGCGTGATGCGCGGGTGGGGGCGGTAGGCGGAGGGACCCGTCGGGCCGCGCGCGAAGGCGCTGCGGACCATCGGGAGGAGCCTGCCGCTCCCACCCGTGCAGCGCGCTGGGCCGGAGAGAGCGCAGTCGGACCCGGAGAAAAAACTAGGCGTCCGCAGAAGCCGCCGGCTCCTCAGGCGCCTTGGTGTGCTTGATGAACAACTGGGCCGCCCAGATGCCCACCTCGTAGAGGATGATCATCGGGATCGCCAGGGCCAGCTGCGACACCACATCGGGCGGCGTCACCACCGCGGCGATGATGAAGGCCAACACGATGAAATAGCTGCGAAAGGCCTTGAGCTTTTCGATCGACACGATCCCCATGCGGGCCAGCACGATCACCACGATCGGCACCTCGAAGGCCAAGCCGAAGGCCAGGAACATCGTGAGCACGAAGCTCAGGTAGGCCTCGATATCCGGCGCCGCGGTGATGCTCTTGGGGGCGAAGCTCTGGATGAAGGCAAACACCTGGCCGAACACGAAGAAGTAGCAAAACGCCACCCCGATGAAAAACAGCAACGTGCTGGAGATCACCAGCGGCATCACCAGCTTTTTCTCGTGCGCATACAGGCCCGGCGCGACAAAAGCCCAGACCTGATAGAGCACCACCGGCAAGGCGATCAGGAAGGCCGTCATCAACAGGATCTTGAGCGGCACCAAGAAGGGCGAGATCACCGAGGTGGCGATCAGGGTCGCGCCCTTGGGCAAGGTGGCGGTCAGGGGCGCGGCCAGGATGTCATAGAGCGACGCCGGGCCCGGCCACAGCGCCAGCACCGCGCCAGCCACGGCCACCGCGATGAAGGCCTTGATCAGCCGGTCTCGCAACTCCACCAGGTGCGCCACGAAGGGCTGCTCGGTGCCGGCGAGTTCGTCTTCTTTGGAAGGTTCGGCCATCTAGTTGAATTTCTTGGGCCGATAGCGCGCCACGCGGGCCGCGCCCGACAGCGCATGGCGGCGCACGCCGCTGCGGGCCTTGAACCAATTGGGCACCGCGCCCTGCTTGATTCGCCACTTCTTGCCCGGGTGCTTGTACTCGGGGGTCACGGGCGGCACCTCCAGCGGGGCGCTGTAGTCGATCGCCGGGGTGTCCTCCAGGCCAGAGCCGAGTTCGGCGCTGGTGGTCTGGATCGAGCTCTCGACGTCACGCGCGGCGGTCTCGACCGTGTCCTTCATCTTGCGAAGCTCGTCGAGCTCCATCGAACGATTGACCTCGGCCTTGACGTCGGACACATAGCGCTGCGCCTTGCCGATCAAAGCGCCGACCGTGCGCGCGACACGCGGCAGCTTCTCGGGGCCGATGACGATCAACGCCACGGCGCCGATCAGCGCGATCTTGGAGAGGCCGAGGTCTATCACGGAAGGAGCGAGCCAGCGAGCGCACGACGCAGAACCCGGACGCGCCGGGCCGCTTCAGGGTGCGCGTGAGCCGATTCAGGACTTGTTGCGGGCCTCGACGTCGATGGTGGTCTTGTTGTCGCCAGCGGGCTGCGCCAAGGGGGCCTGCTGCGGGGGCGTCGCAGGCGGGGTGGTGGTGGCTGAGGCGTCGGCGGCCTGGGCCGAGCCGTCTTTCACGCCGTCCTTGAAGCCCTTGACGGCGCCGCCAAGATCAGAGCCGATGTTCTTGAGTTTTTTGGTGCCGAAGACCAGCACGATGATCAAGAGAACGATCAGCCAATGCCAGATGGAAAAAGTACCCATGGGTGACTCCTGAATGAATGCAGTGAATTGCGGGGGATTCTAGACCCGCGGGGCTAAGCCCCTTCGCAGGGGCGGGGCAGACTCAGCCCTTGAACCAGGGACGCGGGCCGCCCATGACGTGGATATGCAGATGATGCACCTCCTGGCCGCCCTCGGCGCCGGTATTGGTAACCACCCGCCAGCCGCCCTCGGGGTAGGGATTGCACCCCTCCTGCAATGCCAGCTTCGGCACCAGGGTCATCATGCGCCCCAGCAGGGCCTCGTGCTGGCCGTCGACCTGGGCCAGGGACGCAATATGGGCCTTGGGAATCATCAAAAAATGCACCGGCGCCCAGGGGTGGATGTCGTGGAAGGCGTAGATCTGGTCGTCTTCGTAGACCTTGCGCGAGGGAATCTGGCCCTGAGCGATCTTGCAAAACAGGCAGTTAGGGTCGTGGGTCATGACAGGACAGGCCCCTGCGGCGGGGCATTGTGGGCAAACCGCAGCCAGCCGCGGATGCACCGATACAGGTACCACAGGCCCACGATCGCATGGGCCAGGGCGCCCGGCAACACGAACAGCAGATACAGCGGTGCGGTGAGCAAGAGCCACACCACCGTCCACCAGAAGGTGGTGATCATGTAGCGGTGGTGGAGGATGTACAGGGGATCGGGGTCGTCGGCGCGGCGGATGTAGTTGACGATCACCGCCAGCGTGCCCAGCGACAACCAAGCTGCGGTGTGCATGCCATAGAGCACATGCACCAGCATGCGCTCACCGGACGATCGAGGGCGAACGTCGATGGGGTCGAGGATCTCGGGATCGGTCATAGGCGTAGCCGCAGCAGGCCGTTCAGGCCTCGCCCGCCTCACGGGCCTGGGCCTTGCGCAAGGCTTTTTCCTCGAGCCCCGACAAGCCTTCGCGGCGCACGAGTTCGGCGATCACGTCGTCGGGCGTGAGGCCGTAGTGGGCCAGCGCGATCATTGTGTGAAACCACAGGTCGGCCACCTCGCCCACGAGCTTGTGCGGGTCGCCGCCGTGGTCGACGTCCTTGGCGGCCATCACCACCTCGGTGGCCTCTTCGCCCACCTTCTTGAGAAAGGCATCGGGCCCTTTGTGCAGTAAGCGCGCCACGTAGCTGCGCTCGGGGTCACCGCCGTGGGCGGGCTTGCGGCTTTCAATGACGGCGGCCAGACGGGCCAGGGAATCCGTAGCGGAGGGGGTGGAGGACATGGCGCTTACTTGTAAATGGTGGCCGGGTCTTTGAGAACCGGCTCGCAGGGCTGCCAGGCGCCATCCTGCAGGCGCAGGAAAAAGCAGCTGTGGCGGCCGGTGTGACAGGCGATGCCGGGCTCGTGCCCCAGCTGGGTGACACGCAGGAGGATGACGTCGTTGTCGCAATCGAGGCGGATCTCGTGCACCGTCTGCACATGGCCGGATTCCTCGCCCTTGGGCCACAGCTTGTTGCGAGAGCGACTGAAATAGACCGCCCGACCCTCCTGGGCGGTGCGGGCCAGAGCCTCACGGTTCATCCAGGCGAACATCAGCACATCGCCGCTGGATGCCTCCTGCGCGATGACGGGGATCAGCCCACGCTCATCCCATTTGACGTGATCGAGCCACTGCATGCGATCGATTGTCGCCGATGGCGCATCGGCCTTGCGCTCACAGGCGCACCGACACCCCGCGGGCGTGCATGTGGCGCTTGGCCTGTTGCACCGTGTATTCGCCGTAGTGAAAGATGCTGGCGGCCAGCACCGCATCGGCGCCGCCTTGCTGCACGCCGTCGGCCAGGTGGTCCAGATTGCCCACGCCCCCCGAGGCGATGACCGGCACGGCCACCGCGTCGGCCACCGCGCGGGTCAGCGCTAGATCAAAGCCCGACTTGGTGCCGTCACGGTCCATGCTGGTTAAAAGGATTTCGCCGGCGCCGCGTCGTGCCATCTCGCTGGCCCAGGCCACGGCGTCCAGGCCGGTGTTCTTGCGCCCGCCGTGGCTGTAGACGTCCCAGCCCGGGCCGCGCGCGGCTTCGTCGTCGCCGGTGCGTCGCTTGGCGTCGATGGCCACCACGATGCACTGCGCGCCATAGCGGTCGGAGGCGTCGGAGATCACCTGCGGGTTGGCGATGGCCGCCGAATTGAAGCTGGTCTTGTCGGCGCCGGCATTGAGGAGGCGGCGCACGTCGTCGACGGTGCGCACCCCCCCGCCCACGGTCAGGGGGATGAACACCTGCGAGGCCACCGCCTCGATGATGGGGAGGATCAGGTCGCGGCCGTCGCTGGTGGCGGTAATATCCAGAAACGTGAGTTCGTCGGCGCCCTGCTCGTTGTAGCGGGCGGCGATTTCGACCGGGTCACCGGCATCCCGCAGCTCGACGAAGTTGACGCCCTTGACGACACGGCCACCCGTCACGTCCAGGCAAGGGATGATGCGTTTGGCGAGCAAATCAGCCGCCTAGTTCGTCGGCCTTGGCCTGCGCAGCGGCGAAATCGAGGTCGCCGCTGTAGATGGCGCGCCCGCAGATCACGCCCTCGACGCCTTCGTCCTCGACGGCGCACAGCTTCTCAATATCGGCCAGATTGGACAGGCCACCCGAGGCGATGACGGGGATGGTGAGCGATTGCGCCAGTTTCACGGTGGCTTCGATGTTGATGCCCGAGAGCATGCCGTCGCGGCCGATGTCGGTGTAGATGATGGACTCGACGCCCCAGTCTTCGAATTTCTTGGCCAAGTCGATGACTTCGTGGCCGGTGAGCTTGCTCCAGCCGTCGGTGGCGACCTTGCCGTCCTTGGCGTCCAGGCCCACGATGATGTGACCGCCGAAGGCGCTGCAAGCGTCTTTGAGAAAGCCCGGGTTCTTGACGGCCGCGGTG
>JBIKUT010000166.1:0-5276 GCA_044347465.1 Ramlibacter sp. | reverse complement strand
AACCATGCCTGGCAACCGCAGGCGATGCAGACGGTGCCCCTTTCATGAGCGGGTGGTCGCCCGAGGCGCTCTCCGCCGCGACACGGGCCCTGGTGCCCGAGTTGCTCGCCTTTCTGGCGCAGGAGGGCTGCGACGACGCGGCTTTCGATTCGATGGCGCGGCGGCTCTTCGCCCACCAGTACGAACACAACGAACCCCTGCGACGCTTTTGCCAGCGCCGGGGCCTGACGCCGCGTCGGGTCCAGTCTTGGCGAGACATTCCTGCAGTGCCAATTAACGCCTTCAAGGAAACCACCCTGAGCTGCGAGCCGGTTCAGGCGTGCGAGCGTGTCTTCATGACCAGCGGCACGACGCGCGCTGAAGTACGCGGCTGCCACTACCACCCAACGATCGCGGTATGGGACCTGTCGATGCGGCGCAATTTCGCGGCGCACTTCATGCGCGGTGGGCCGCGCCTGCCCATGGCCATCCTGTTCCCGCCCGAGACCGAGCTCGGAAATTCGTCACTCGCGCGCTACCTGGCTCAGGCGATGCACGCGTTCGGCACGCCGGACAGCGATGGGTACCTCTCGAAGAGTGGCATGGACCTGCCCCGACTGCGCGCCCGCCTGCACGAGGCCGAGCGCAGCGGCGAGCCCCTGGCGGTGCTGGGAGCAAGCTACGCCTTTGTGCACCTGCTAGACGCGATGGCGCAAGACGGCGAGCGCGTGCGCCTGCCCGCCGGCAGTCGGCTCCTGGACACCGGCGGCTACAAGCGCCAGTCTCGCGAGCTCGAACCCGAGGACTTCTACACCGAGCTGTCCGCGCGCCTGGGCGTGCCGCGCACGCAGTGCATCAACATGTACGGCATGACCGAGTTGAGCAGCCAGTTCTACGACGAAGGCAACGCGGTCACGCCCGCCCTCAAGCGCGGGCCGCACTGGATCCGAAGCCGTGTGGTCGATCCGATGACGGGCCGCGAGATGCCACCAGGCGAACCCGGCGTGCTGGTGCACTGCGACCTGGCCAGCTTCAATTCGACCACCACCATCCTGACCGAGGACGTGGGTGTCGCAGTCGAGGGCGGCTTCCTGCTTCTGGGGCGGGCGCAGGGCACACAAGCACGCGGCTGCTCGCTCGCAGTGGCGGAATTTCTGGGTGCGGGCGCAGCATGAACGCAGCACCGACCCTCTGGAGGGCAGGACACCTGCCGGGCCTGGCGGACGACGAAGTCGCCTGGCACACACTGCACTTCGAGGGGGTGGCGGGCCAGCCGCTGCAGATCGCGGTGCCGGCCCTCACCCCGGCGCAAGCCGATGCACTCGCCCACCGCGTGCGGCAATCGGCCCGCGAGGTGCTGCAGACCCTGCCGGTGTCGGCCATCATCGAACGCATCGACCGGGCCGTGGCCCGGCTTCTGGACACCCGCGATCCCTTGCGTCAGGAGGCCGACGCGCTGCTGCCCCGCGTGACCGGCTACGACGCCGAGATGGTGAGCCTGGGCCTGACCCGCTACCTGCATGCGTTTCGCGCGCCGCAGCTGCATCGCTTCGTGACCGAGGATTTCGCCAACCCCAAGGTGCTGGACGAGTTCCAGCCTGCGGCCAAGGGCGGCATGGTGCGCGCCTTCGGGCCCGGGCTGCTGGTACACCACTGGGCGGGCAACGTGCCCGCGCTGCCGCTGTGGAGCCTGGCCTGCGGCCTGCTGGTGAAGGCCGGCAACATCGGCAAGCTGCCCAGCGCCGAGCCAGTGTTCGCCACCCTGTTCGCACGGGCCCTGTCGCAGGTCGATCCGGCCCTGGGGGATTGCTACGCCATCGTCTGGTGGAAGGGCGGCCAGGCCGAGCCCGCGGCCACGCTGCATGCGCAGGCCGACACGGTGCTGGCCTACGGGGGCCAGGACGCGGTGCAGGAGATCCGCACCCAGGTGCCACCGACCGCGCGCTTCCTGGCCTATGGCCACAAACTGGGTGTCGCCCTGGTGGGCTGCGCGGCGCTGGACCGCCAACGCGGACCGGCCCTGGCGCGGCTGCTCGCCCAGGACGTCACGCGCTACGAGCAGCAAGGCTGCTATTCACCGCATGTGGTGTATGTCGAGCGCGGCGCACGCCTGGACCCGCACGCTTTCGCGCAGCACCTCGCAGGCGAGCTCGCGGCGCTGGCCCAGCGCCACCCGCGACCCGCGCTGGGGCTGGCCGATGCGGCGGCCGTAGCGCAGTGGCGGCAATCGGTCGAATGGGGCCCCGACACCCACACGTTACTGGGCGACGACAGCTCCCCTTGGGCCGTGGCCTTCAGTGAACACGCCTTGCCCCTGGCCCCTACCGCCGGCTGGCGTTGTGTGCAGGTCGTCGCGGTGGACGCACTGGAAGCGGCCGCCGACGCGCTCGCCCCGCACGCGGCCTACCTGCAGACCGCGGGCGTGGCGGTGGAGCCCGAGCGGCTGTATCCGCTGTCCTTGCGGCTGATGCACGCGGGCATCACCCGCGTGTGCGCCCTGGGCAGCATGACCGCGCCCGAGGCGGGCTGGCACCATGACGGTGGCTTCAATCTGCGCGATCTGGTGCGGATCGCCGAGATCGAGGCCTCGGCCGAACGCGCCGCCGACCGGCTCGCACCCTACGCACAGGAGGACGGTCCTTGAGCGCAGGCCATGCCTCGGGCTTTCTCACGCTGCGCGGCGTGGACTTCGGCTTCGCCGGGTCACCGCGCACGCTGGCGGGCATCGACCTGGCGCTGGCCCCGGGCGAGGTGCACGGTATCGTGGGTCGCAGCGGCTGCGGCAAGACCACCCTGCTCAAAGTAGCGGCCGGGCTGCTGGCCAGGTGATGGTGCGCGGACGCGACGCCAGGGCTGCGCGCGAGGACATCGGCTTCATGTTCCAGCAGCCCACGCTGCTGGAGTGGCTGCCCGCCCTGGACAACGTGCTGCTGCCTGTCTCGCTGCATCGCCGCCCCTCGGTACCCGAGCGCGAATGGGCCCTGCGGCTCCTGGACCAACTCGGGCTGGGCGGTCTCGCGCAGCGGCGACCCGGCCAGCTCTCGGGCGGGCAGCAAAGCCGGGTGGCACTGGCGCGGGCCCTGGTGCAGCGGCCCTCGCTGCTGCTGCTGGACGAGCCCTTCGCTGCGCTGGACGCTTTGACCCGCGAGACCCTGCAACAAGACCTGCTGGCCTTGTGTGCGCAGCAGGGCACCACTGGGCTGTTCGTGACCCACGACATCGCCGAGGCGGTGTTTCTGGCCGATCGCGTGAGCGTGATGGACAGCGGACGCATCGTCGAGGACATCGCAATCGCCCTGCCCCGCCCACGTGACGCCGCACTGCGCGGTCGACCTGAATTCGCAGCGCTAGGCGCGCGGGTGCGCGAGGCGCTGCAAGCGCATGACAACGCGCAAGAAGTGGTGGCATGACGCTCGCCCGGCGTGTGGCCGCCGTACTCCTGCTGCTAGCCCTCCTGGGCACCTGGGAGTGGGCTGCCCGCCACTTGGGACTCTCGGCGCTGGTGCTGCCCGCACCCACGCGTATCGCGCAATCGTTGGCACAGGGCCTGGCCAGCGGCTACTTGCTGCCCCACCTGCAAGCCACCGCGCTAAAGCTGGCACTGGGCATCGCGCTCGGATGCAGCCTGGGCTTCGCGCTCGGGGTGGCCATGGCGGAATCGGTCTGGGTACGCACGCTGTGCATGCCCTATGTGGTGGTGAGCCAAGTGGTGCCCAAGCTGGCGCTGATGCCGCTCTTCATTCTCTGGTTTGGATTTGGCATGACGTCCACCGTCGTCATCACCGCGCTGGTGTGCTTCTTCCCTTTGCTGGAAACCACACTGACCAGCCTGCAACGCGTCGAGCCGCAGCGGCTGGAGCTGTTTCGCATGCTGGGCGCCAGCCGCATGCAAACGCTGTGGCGACTAAAGCTACCCACCGGCCTGCCTGGCATCCTGGCCGGCCTGCGAGTGGCGGTGATGCTGGGCCTGGTGGGCGCGGTGGTGGGTGAATTCATCGGCGCCAGCCAAGGACTGGGCGCGCTGGTGATCGCCACCCAAGGCTCGATGGACACGCCGCTGATGTTCGCCGTGCTCGCACTGATTTCGCTGCTGGGTCTGGTGACCTACCAGCTCACGCTGTGGCTGGAACGCTGGCTGCTGCGACCCTACGCGGCGGACGCGCCTGCCGCCCCCCGATGAACGACGCCAAGAGGATCTCCGTGCTTCCGATACCCCGACGTACCCTGCTGGCCGCCGCCGGTGCGCTGGCACTGCCGGCCTACGCCCAAGCCCCCGCGCGCGTGGACGCGCTGACCGTGGCCGGCTGGAACAAACCCATCACCGAGGTCACGCCGCTGCTGGTGGACGAGGACAAGGGCTTTTACCGCGCGCAGCGCCTGGACCTGCGCTACGTGCCAGGCGCGGGCGGCGGCGATGCGATCCGCAACATCCTCTCGGGGCAGGCCGACGTGGCCTTCACCGACCCGGGCTCGCTGTTCGCCGCGCTGGACAAGGGAGAGAAGCTGCGCGCGATCTACGACATCTACCCGCAAAACGTGTTCAACGTCGTGGCCCTGAAGTCCAGTGGCATCACCCGCCCGCAAGACCTCAAGGGCAAGCGAGTCGGTGTGTACAGCCTGGCCAGTGGTACCCGGCAGAACCTGCTGGTGATGTTGCACCAGGCGGGCCTGTCGGAATCCGACGTGACCATCGTGGTCACCGGCCTGCTTAATTTCGCGCCGCTGATGCAGGGCCAGGTGGACGCCACCGCCGCCACTGACACGGGCCTGCTGGTGGGGCGGCGCCGCGGCTTGCCTGAGGTCAATGTGATGGAGGTGGGCCGCTGGCTCAATGTCTCCAGCGACCTGTATGTGGTGCGCGAGGAGGTGTACCAGGGCAAGAAGGACGTGCTGCGTCGCTTCCTGCGCGCCTACCGCGACGCGGCCGCCTGGATGATCGCCAGCCCCGAAGAGGCTGCACGCCTGGCCGTCAAACGCGCCATCGATGGCAGCGACCCGGCGCTGAACCTGGACGTCATCCGCCTGCGCAATGCCGCCACCGTCTCGCCGCTGACCCAGCGCCTGGGCCTGGGCGCGATGGATCTGCCTTCGCTGCAAACAGCGGCCGATGCCTACCGCAAGCTCGGATTGATCGAGCGTCCGATCCGCATGGCCGATGTCGTGGCCAGCGACCTGCTGCCGGGGAAATGACCATGGATTTCCAAGGGCAGGTGGTGCTGGTGACGGGATCGGGGCGGGGTATCGGCGCGGCGATCGCGCGGGCCTTCGCGGCGCAGGGGGCGGCGGTGGCCGTCAAC
>JBIKUT010000165.1:0-5288 GCA_044347465.1 Ramlibacter sp. | reverse complement strand
ACGCAAGATGCCGCCCGCGACGAAGCCTTCTTTCGCATCAACGCCCTGCTGCTTCGCAACCCCAGCGTGGTCAACATGCTCGATGGCTGCGCGATCTCCCTGCCCTGTCACGCGCCGGGCGAATTGCCCGCCGGCCTGATGCTGTGGCACGGCGCGCTGCGTGACGACACGATCCTCAATATCGCGCTGCAGGCGGATGCCGCACTCGCGGGCCTGCGACGGGGCTGATCCCCTGCCCCCCAGGGGCACAATGACCGCATGCAACGCATCACCCCTGGCCCGGCCTGGCCGCTGCACGGCGCGGCGGCTACCCGCGCAATCGAAGCCGCAGCCGCAGCGGGCCTACCCCCTCACACCCTGATGCAACGCGCCGGCCAGGCCGTCGCCCGGCTGGCCCTGGCGCTGGCGCCCCATGCGCGCACGGTGTGGGTGGCCTGTGGTCCGGGGAACAACGGCGGCGATGGCTTCGAGGCCGCATCGCACTTGGCCTCGGCGCATCGACGCGTGGTCATCACCTGCCTGGGCGATACCAACGCCCTGCCCGAGGACGCGCGCCGCTCGCTGGCGCGCGCTCAGGCCGCAGGCGTCACCTTCTCGCTCGAGCCTCCCGAGCAGCCCGACCTGGTGATCGACGCGATCCTGGGCATCGGCGCACGCCGCGCCTTGGAGGGCCGCGCCGCACAGTGGCAAGCTCGGATGGCGCAAGCGGCCCAAGCCGGTGCCCTCGTCCTGGCCATCGACCTGCCCTCGGGCCTGGATGCCGACACCGGCCAGAGCCAAGCCGTGCAGGCCACGCACACCCTGAGCCTGCTCACGCTCAAGCCGGGTTTGTTTACCGCTCAAGGCCGCGACGCCGCCGGAACGATCTGGTTCGACGATCTGGGGGCTAGCGACTTCGCCTGCACCGTGGCGGCAAGCGCCACACTGAACCCCGCGCCCCGCGCGCGGGCTCGCCCTCATGCCTCGCACAAAGGCAGCTGGGGCGATATGGCGGTGATTGGGGGCGCACCGGGCATGACCGGCGCGGCCCTGCTCGCCGCCCGCGCCGCGCTGCACGCGGGCGCCGGGCGCGTATTCGTTGGCATACTGGCCTCCACCGACTCGACCCATGCAAGCACCGCGCTGACCGTGGACCCGATACAGACCGAGCTGATGTTCCGGGCGATCTCCTCGCTGGAGCTCGCCCACCTGCACATCGCCTGCGGCTGCGGCGGCGGAGATGCGGTGCGCGCCGAGCTGCCGCGGATCCTGTCACGCGCCAGAACGCTGGTACTCGACGCCGACGCACTCAACGCCATCGCAACGGACACCGGCTTGCAGGCACTGCTGCGAGCCCGCTGCGTGCGCCAACCGGACACGACCGTCCTAACCCCGCATCCGCTGGAAGCCGCGCGTCTGCTGGCGACCACCACCGACAACATCCAAGCGGATCGTTTGGGCGCGGCGCGCGCGCTGGCGGACCGTTTCGGCGCCGTCAGCGTGATCAAGGGCTCGGGCTCGGTCATCGCGGCGCCAGGGCGCGCGCCCATGATCAACCCGACCGGCCATGCCGGCCTGGCCACAGCGGGCACCGGCGATGTGCTGGCAGGTCTGGTGGCGGCGCGACTGGCGCATGGCGTATCCGCGATCGAGGCGGCAGCCGACGCGGTCTACACGCATGGTGCGCTGGCCGATGCCTGGCCGCACGAGGAGGCGCTGGTGGCCTCGCGGCTGGCCCAGCGAATTCGCTGAGCGCGCGCGAGGTGGCGCCGGCAATCGCCTAGCGACGGCTCTTACGCGCCTTGCCCTTGGTCTTGATCGCAGCCTTTTTGACCGACGCCTTCAAGGCCTGGATCGGCGAGCGTTCACGCTCGCCCGGCTCGGTCGCGGGCTTGCGGCCTGAGCGCTTGGCAGAGGCCTTGGCGGCGGGCGGCGCGCCCCTGTCGCCCTTGTCCTTGGCGCCGCGCGCCAGCAACTCCTCGCCCTCGCGCACCAGGCGGAAGTCGATCTTGCGGCCATCGAGGTCGACCCGACTGACCTGCACCCGCACCCGCGAGCCGATGGCATAGCGGATGCCGGTGCGCTCACCGCGCAGCTCCTGGCGGGCCTCGTCGAACTTGAAGTACTCGCCGCCCAACTCGGTGATGTGCACCAGGCCCTCGACGTACATGGCGTCGAGCGTGACGAAGATGCCAAAGCTGGTGGCCGCCGTGACCACCCCGCCGAACTCCTCGCCCAGGTGCTCGCGCATGTACTTGCATTTGAGCCAGGCCTCCACATCACGACTGGCCTCGTCGGCACGTCGCTCGTTGGCACTGCAATGCAGGCCGGCGGCCTCCCAGGCCTGCACCTCACGCGAAGGTGCTGGTGCGGGCTTTTTGGGCTTGTTGGTGGGTGCGGAGGCGCGACTGGCCAGACGTCGCGCCAGTTTCTCGTGGGCCTCGCCCGGTGTGGGCAGGGCCGGCAGCTCATAGCGCCGATCGGAGAGGATGGCTTTGATCACCCGGTGCACCAGCAAGTCGGGGTAGCGACGGATCGGACTGGTGAAGTGGGTGTAGGCGTCGTAGGCCAGACCGAAGTGGCCGCTGTTGATCGGGGTATAGATCGCCTGCTGCATGGATCGCAGCAGCATGGTGTGAATCTGCTGCGCGTCGGGTCGTTCCTTGGTGGCCTGCGCGATGCGCTGGAACTCGGCGGGCAAGGGGTCTTCGCTGATCGTCAGGCCCACCGCCATGGCCTTGAGGTAGCCGCGCAGGATGTCCTTCTTCTCGGGCGTGGGGCCCTCGTGCACGCGAAACAGGCCGGCGTGCTTGCTTTCCTGGATGAAGTCGGCGCTGCACACGTTGGCCGCGAGCATGGCTTCCTCGATCAGGCGGTGTGCCTCGTTGCGCACACGCGGCACGATCTTTTCGATGCGGCCGTTGTCGTCGCAGACGATCTGGGTTTCAGTGGTTTCAAAATCGACCGCACCGCGCACGCTGCGCGCCTTGAGCAAGGCGCGGTACACATCGTGCAGGTTCATCAGGTCGGTGACGCGGTCCTTGTGGCGCGTCGCCTCGGGGCCGCGGGTGTTGGCCAGGATGGCCGCGACCTCGGTGTACGTGAAGCGCGCGTGGCTCCACATCACTGCCGGATAAAACTGATAGGCCTGGATCTCGCCGGTGGCGGTGATCAGCATGTCGCAGACCATGCATAAGCGCTCGACCCGGGGGTTCAGCGAACACAGACCGTTGGACAGCTTCTCGGGCAGCATCGGAATGACACGGCGCGGGAAGTAGACGCTGGTGGCGCGGTCGTAGGCGTCGATGTCGATGGCGCTGCCGGTCTCCACGTAGTGGCTCACATCGGCAATCGCTACCAGCAAACGCCAGCCTTTCGCTGACTTTGCGCGACCGACTTGCGCAGGCTCGCAGTAGACGGCGTCGTCGAAGTCACGCGCATCTTCGCCGTCGATAGTGACCAGCGGCACGTCGGTGAGGTCAACCCGGTGGCGCTTGTCTGGCGGGCGCACGGCATCGGGCAGCGTGCGGGCCAGCGCGATGCAGCCATCAGAAAATTCGTGCGGCACGCCGTACTTGCGCACGGCGATCTCGATCTCCATGCCGGGGTCGTCGATCTCGCCGAGCACCTCTTTGACGCGCCCCACGGGCTGGCCGTAGAGGCTGGGGGGTTCGGTGAGTTCGACCACCACCACCTGACCCGGCTTGGCCGTGCCCGTCAGGCCCTTGGGGATCAGGACGTCTTGGCCGTAACGCTTGTCTTCGGGGGCGACGAGCCAGACACCGCTTTCGTGCAGCAGGCGGCCGATGATGGGTTGCGGGGGTCGCTCGATGATCTCGAGCACGCGGCCTTCGGGGCGGCCCCGGCGATCCTGGCGCACGATGCGCGCCTTGACGCGGTCCTTGTGCAAGACCGCTCGCATCTCATTGGGCGGTAGGTAGATATCGCCTTCGCCGTCGTCGCGAACGACGAAGCCATGGCCGTCGCGGTGACCCTGGATGACGCCCGCGATTTCATCGAGCAGGCCCTTGTCCGGGGTGGCTGTGGTTTTGCTATACAATCTTGTTTTTCCTGAAATGCCCAGGTGGCGGAATTGGTAGACGCACTAGTTTCAGGTACTAGCGAGTAACATCGTGGAGGTTCGAGTCCTCTCCTGGGCACCAATGATAAGGCCGGCATTGCCGGCTTTTCTTTTGGGGCGACAAATAAAGGCGGCCGCTCAGACCGGCACCGCCACCAGGTCGTGCCCCTCGGTGCCCACGATGCGCGCGCGGGTGAACTCACCCACCTTGAGCTGCTTACTCAGTTTCTCGGGCGGCAAGAGGCGCACCACCCCATCGATCTCGGGCGCATCCGCGTAGGAGCGCCCCACCCCCCCCTTGCGGCCCAGGCCCGGCGCCGAGTCCACCAGCACCTGCATGGACGCGCCGATGCGCGCCTGCAGCTTGGCCGCCGACACCTCCTCGGCCACCGCCATGAAGCGGGCGCGGCGCTCTTCGCGCACCGTCTTGGGCAGCATGCCAGGCAAGTCATTGGCGACCGCGCCCTTGACGTCGCTGTAGGCAAAGCACCCCGCGCGGTCGATGCGCGCCTCGCGCATGAAATCGAGCAGGTGCTCAAACTCGGCCTCGGTCTCGCCCGGAAAACCGGCAATGAAGGTGCTGCGAATCACCAGCTCGGGGCAAGCCGCGCGCCAGCGCTCGATGCGCTCCAGATTGCGCTCGCCACTGGCGGGGCGCTTCATTCGGCGCAAGACATCGGGATGACTGTGCTGAAACGGCACATCCAGATACGGCAGCACGAGGCCCTGCGCCATAAGCGGGATCACCTCGTCCACCGAGGGATAGGGGTAGACGTAATGCAGTCGCACCCACACACCAAAGGGTTCGGCCATCTCACCCAGCGCACGGGCCAGCTCGAGCAAACGGGTGCGCACCGGGCGGCCGTCATGAAAGCCGGTGCGGTACTGCACATCGACCCCGTAGGCCGAGGTGTCTTGGCTGATCACCAGCAGTTCCTTCACGCCGCCTTCAAACAGCGCGCGGGCCTCTTTGAGCACATCGCCAATCGGGCGGCTCACGAGGTCGCCGCGCATCGAGGGGATGATGCAGAAGGTGCAGCGGTGGTTGCAGCCTTCGCTGATCTTGAGATACGCGTAGTGGCGGGGCGTGAGCTTGATGCCGGCCTCGCCAAAGCCACCGGCCTGGGGCACGAGATCGACAAAGGGATCGTGCGGCTTGGGCAGGTGGGTGTGCACCGCGTCCATCACCTCCTGGGTCGCGTGCGGGCCGGTGACAGCCAGCACCGAG
>JBIKUT010000164.1:0-5333 GCA_044347465.1 Ramlibacter sp. | reverse complement strand
GCCGGAGTCGCCCTGGGCGGCCTGCCCGCCAGCAAGACCCTGGTGCTGCACCGGCGCATCTACGAGGCCGACGCGCAGGCGCACTGCGTGATCCACACCCACGCCACCCACCTGGTGGCCCTGACCCTGCAAGACCCGCAGGGCACAGGCGATCTGCTGGCGCCGATCACCCCGTATTTCGTGATGAAGGTGGGCCATGTGCCCCGCATCCCCTACCACCGCCCGGGTGATCCGCGCGTGGCCGACTGCGTGGCGCAAGAGATCGCGCGCGCTCAAGCCGCAGGCCGCCCCCTGCGCGCCGTCATGCTCGATCGCCTGGGCCCCAACGTCTGGCACACCAACCCCGCGCAAGCCATGGCCACGCTCGAAGAACTCGAGGAGACCGCGCGCCTGTGGTGCGTGAGCACGCCACGGCCGACCCCCCTCACGCCCGCGCAACTCGACGAACTGCGCTTGCATTTCAACGCCCCCTGGTGACCATGCCCCGATTCGCTGCCAACCTGTCCATGCTTTACAACGAGGTGCCGTTCCTAGAGCGCTTTGCCGCGGCCGCGGCCGACGGCTTCAAGGCGGTGGAATACCTCTTTCCGTACGAGTACCCGCCGCAAGAGATCGCGGCGCGCCTGCAGGCCCACGGCCTGGTGCAGGCCCTGTTCAACCTGCTACCGGGCGACTGGGCGGCCGGCGAGCGCGGCATGGCCTGCCACCCGGGGCGCGAGGCGCAGTTTGCCCAGAGCGTGCAAGACGCCTTGCCCTACGCGCAGGCTACCGGCTGCCGCCACCTGCATGCCATGGCCGGCCTACTGCCCGCAGGCGTGACGCCGCAACAGGCCCGCGCCACGTACGTGAGCAACCTGCACGCTGCTGCCCGCGTGTTGGCGCCGCACGAGATCACCCTGCTGATTGAACCGATCAATACCCGCAACATGCCAGGGTATTTCCTCAATTTTCAGCAGCAGGCGCACGACGTGCTGGCCGATGTGGGCGAGCCGAACCTGAAGGTGCAAATGGACTTCTATCACTGCCAGGTGATGGAAGGCGATCTGGCCAAACGCCTGGAGCGGCACATCGCCGGCGTGGGCCATGTCCAGATCGCGGGGGTTCCCGACCGCCATGAGCCCGATTCAGGCGAAGTCGCCTACGGCTACCTGTTTGACCGGCTCGATGCCCTGGGCTACGAGGGGTGGATCGGTTGCGAGTACATTCCAGCCGGGCCGACCTCAGCGGGCTTGAGTTGGCTGCGTGATTATCAAAACGCCCGCAAGGCGTAACAAGAGTTTGACAACCCGGGGCCGCTGGCGGCCCCACTTGAAAACCTGAAGGAGACAGACCATGAAAGTTTCTCGTCGTTTGACCAGCCTCGCGCTGGCGTGCAGCGTGGCCGCCGGCCTCGCCGGTTTTGGCGCCACCGCCTCGGCCCAGACCGCCATGCGGATCAACATCTCGGTGGCCAAAGACTCGCACCAGGGCGTCGGCATCGACACCTTCGCCGCCGAAGTGGACAAGCGCACCAGCGGCCGCATCAAGATCCAGACCTTCTACTCCGGCGCGCTGGGCGCCGAGCGTGAGTCCATCGAGGCGGTCCAACTGGGCACCCACGAACTGACCTTCACGTCGACTGGCCCGGTGCCCAATTTCGTGCCTGAGGCACGCATCCTGGACATCCCCTTCCTGTTCCGCGACAAGGCGCATGCCCGCGCGGTGCTCGATGGCCCGATCGGCCAGGAGATGCTCGCCAAGTTTGAGTCCAAGGGCTTCAAGGCCCTCGCCTGGGGCGAAAACGGTGTGCGTCACATGACCAACAGCAAGCGCTCGGTCAACTCGCCCGATGACTTGAAGGGCCTGAAGATGCGCACCATGGAAAACCCCGTGCACGTGGCCGCCTACAAAGGTCTGGGCATCGTGACCACCCCCATGGCCTTCACCGAAGTGTTCACCGCCTTGCAACAGGGCACCGTGGACGGCCAGGAAAACCCGCTGTCGGTGATCATGGCGGCCAAGTTCGAGCAGGTGCAAAAGCACCTCACGCTCACCGGCCACGTCTACTCGCCCGCCATCTTCCTGATGAACAAGGCCAGCTTCGACAAGCTCAGCGCCGATGACAAGCGCCACTTCCTGGAAGCCGCCAAGGTGGCTGTCAAGGCCAACCGCGATCGCGTGGATGCCGACGACGCCCGTGGCGTGCAGGAGCTGCGTGCCAAGGGCATGCAGGTGGTCGAGAACGTCGACAAGGGCCGCTTCATCAAGCAGCTCGAGCCGGTGAACGCCGAGTTCGAGAAGCAGTTCGGCAAGGCCAACATCGACCGTATCCGCAACGCCCGCTGATACGCCGTGCGAAAGGCCGTCGGTACCGCCGGCGGCCTTTCTTTGCTTTCGCATGTGGACGCACCAAGGGCAGCCGACCCATGAAAAAAACCTTCCTACGATTTGAGCGAACCACGACGCAGCTGGCGATGGTGGTGGCCTGCGCGATGATGGCGATCGCCAGTGCGCTGGGCCTGTTCCAGATCATCACCCGCTTCATTCTGGAATCGCCTGCGGAGTGGACCGAGGTCTTGATTCGATTCAGCTTGATCTGGATGGTCTTTCTGGGCATCCCTGCGGCCTTTCGCGAAGGCGCCATGATCAGTGTAGACGTGCTGTATCGCTGGGGCTCGCCTGGCATGAAACGCTTTCTCGACTGGGCCGTGAGCGTCGCCTCTCTGGCCCTGGTGGCTGTGATCATCTGGTGGGGCTGGTCCTATGCCCAACGAGGCAAGGTGCAGTCCATGATCGGCCTGGAGGATGTCTCCATGTTCTGGGCCTACCTGGCCATGCCAGTGGGCGGTGTGTTTTGCGTGTTCTCGATCTTGGGCTTCCTGATCGATCCCCGACGCAATGAACTGGAGACCCAGCAATGAGCGTCACCATGCTTGTGACCATGATGGTGTGCTTCGCGCTCACCATCTCGGTGGCCGTCTCGATCGGCCTGTCGGCTGTCCTGGGTATCCATCTGGGCAACGTGAACATGCTGATCTCCGTCAAGGAGATCTTCAGTTCCATCAATAAATTTCCGCTCGCGGCGATTCCCTTCTTCATCCTCGCGGGCAACCTCATGGAAACCGGCGGCATCTCGCGCCGCCTGGTCGAATTCGGTCGCAGCATCGTCGGCGGCGTACAGGGCGGCCTGCCCATGACCGTGGTGCTGACCTGCATGATCTTTGCCGCTGTCTCGGGCTCCTCGGTGGCCACCACCTTTGCCATCGGCGCCATCCTGATCCCGGCCTTGATCCGCTACGGCTATCCCACCCCCTATGCGGCGGCCCTGCAGGCCACCAGCGCGGAGCTGGGCGTCATCATCCCGCCTTCCATCCCCATGATCCTGTACGGCGTGAGCGCCGAGGTCTCGATCGGCGAGCTGTTCATCGCCGGCTTCGGCCCGGGCCTGTTCATCGGCCTCTCGCTGATGCTGTTCGTCTGGCTCTATTGCAAGTGGAAAGGCTGGGGCAAGAACGACGGCGAAGGCCGACTGCCGGTGGGCAAAGCCACCTGGCAGGCCGGCTGGGCGCTGATGATGCCGGTGGTGATTCTGGGCGGCATCTATGGCGGCATCTTCACCCCCACCGAAGCGGCGGCGGTGTCTGTGTTCTATGCCCTGTTGGTCGGCACCGTGATCTACCGCGAGATCGGCTTGAAGGATCTCTACGCCATCTTGCGCAAGTCGGTGCTCTCCAGCGCGGTGATCATGTTCATCATCGCCAACGCAGGCCTCTTTGCCTTCCTGCTCACGCGGGCCGGTGTGCCCGAGACCATCGGCGTGTGGCTGCAGGAGGTGCTGAAGTCGCCCGCGATGTTCCTGCTGGGGGTCAATGCGGCTCTGTTCATCATCGGCATGTTCATCGAGACCAGCGCCGCCATCTTGGTCTTGGCCCCGATCCTGGCGCCAGTGGCGATCCGCTTTGGCATCGACCCGGTGCACTTTGGCCTGGTCATGGTGGTGAACCTGGCCCTGGGCATGATCACGCCGCCCTTTGGCGTGAATCTGTTCGCGGCGTGTACGGTGGCCCGAATATCGGTGGACCGCATCATCAAGGACCTGGTCCCCTTCGTCTTGGTGATCCTGGCCTGCTTGATGGTGATCACCTACGTGCCCTGGATCTCGCTGGGGCTGCGTGATCTGGTCTATGGGCGCTGAGCGCGCCCGAACTTACGCCGCAATGAGCTTGACCATCCAGCCCGAGCCATCGTCCTCGCAGACGAAGTAGACATCGTCATCGACAACGAGGGAGCGCACATCGCCCTCCCCGCCAAAGTTCTGGAACAGATCGCGTCCGGGCAGGTGGCGGTAGTCGATGCGATGGCGCAGGATGCGGCAGGCATGCAGCCCATACCAGCGCGCCTCCTGGCCATCGGGCCCGGCAAAGCACAGATGGTCGCGGGCCTGCCCTTTGAAGGCGCCGTCCCAGACCGTCCAGTCTTCTGCTGGATCGCCCACCACGAACAGCCGGGAGCCGCGCAGCGGCCCCAGCGCCATGTCGCGAAACGGCCGCACATTCACCAGCGGGATCTCGCCGCTCTGAAAGATGCTCTCACGCGGCATCGACGCGAGCGGCCCGAAACTGCGATCCACCAGTGACGCCGCATGCATCACCGATTCGTCTTCTGCATCCGGGACATACAGCGTGTTTCCACGAACCCAGAAGGTCTCGGCCTCGAAGGGGCCCTTGAGCGTATCCCACAGCACCAGGTGGCCGGCCTCGCCCACGCCAAACGCATACACCGAACCGGACTGGCCGATCACAAATACCTCGCCCAGACGCGTCGCCGCGTAGGAACTCATCATGTCGAAGTCCGGCGCCTCGGCGCACAAAAACTCCATGAAGGTCGCCGGATCCGGCGACCAGCGCCCCTGGCCATCGCGCCGCCACAAGACGAACTGACCGGGCATGCCGATCTCCGACATCGCGTTGTCGTCCTCCCAGAGAAACAACAAGTCGCCCGCCAGCTCGCACGCGGCGCCCCACTCGAAATCGTGGGCCAGGGCCTGGACCGCCGGAAACGGCCCGCTCAGGTCAATGTGCAGGCAGCGTCGATTGCCCATGATCATGAAGCGGGACGGATGCGCCACGTCCTCGGTGACGGTCAACATCGACCCCAGCGAGGTCTCGACACGGTCCTGCCACAGCACCCCCTGGTCGGTGCGCAGGCACACCAGGTTGTCGCCGTCGAGAACGACCAACTCGCCACTGGCCAGCCACGCATGCCGAAACATCGACGTGTAGCCCACCACCCGGTTCATGTCATGAATGACGCGCGACGTGCCCGTCGCCAGGTCATGGGCGATCAAGGGCTCG
>JBIKUT010000163.1:0-5371 GCA_044347465.1 Ramlibacter sp. | reverse complement strand
CTGGCTCTTGACCGGGGCCTGGGTGGTCTGGCCCTTGGTCAGCTTGACCATGGCCTCCGAGAACTCAGGCACGTAGCTCTTGGCGTTGGCCCAGTCCAGGTCGCCGCCGTTGGCACCCGAGCCCGGGTCCTTCGATTGCTTCTTGGCCAGGTCTTCGAACTTGGCGCCCTTCTTGAGGTTGGCGATGATGGCCTTGGCCTCTTCCTCTTTCGCCACCAGGATGTGGCGGGCGCGGTATTCCTTGCCGGCGTTGGCGGCGACGTACTTGTCGTATTCGGCCTTGGCGTCGGCGTCGGTGACGGGGTTCTTGTCTTGGAAGTCGGCGAACAACGCGCGAATCAGGATGGTCTGGCGGGCCAGCTCCATCTGGTTCTTGTAGTCGTCGCTGCCCTCGAGGCCGCGCTTGCCGGCTTCCTGCATGAAGATCTCGCGTGCGATGACTTCGTCCTTGATCTGGTTGGTCACTTCGGGCGTGATCGGACGGCCACTCTTGGTGATTTGTGCGGCCAGCGCGTCGGCGCGGGCCTTGGGCACCGGCTTGCCGTTGACGATGGCGATGTTCTGGGCCAGGGCCGGCAGGGCGGCGCACAAAGTGGCAGCGACGACGGCGGCGAGGAGGTGCTTTTTCATGGAGGCTGGGTTCCTAACGGGTCCGCGAAATGCGCGAGGAGGGGAGGTCAGACGATCTCGATAGCCAGGGCGTGGAGCCCGCGCGCAAGAAAATCTTGCAGCGCATCATACACAAGGCGATGCTGGGCGACTCGGCGCTTGCCGGCGAACGCGGGGGAGGCGATGCGCACCCGAAAGTGGGTGCCCGAGCCGGTGCCGTCGGCGCCCATATGGCCCGCGTGGTCGGCGCTTTCGTCGATCACCTGCAGGTCGGTGGGCGCCAGGACCTCGGTCAGGCGCGCGTGCAGGGCGTCGGCGCGGATGCCGGTGCCGCCGCTCATGGCTGCGGCTTGGTCGGATCGGCGGGCTCGTCCGTCTCGTCCGATTTCATGTAGCGGGCCAGGTACAGGCCCTGGGCCAGCACGAACACCAGCATCAGGCCGATGCCGCCAAACAACTTGAAGTTGACCCAGGTGTCGGTGTCGAAGGTGTAGGCCACCCACAGGTTGATCACGCCCATCACCACAAAGAAGGCGCTCCAGCTCCAGTTCATGGCGCGCCAGCCGGCCTCGTGCAGGGTGACTTGCGACCCCAGCAGCGATTTGAGGAAGTTGCGACCGAAAAACAGCGGACCCGCGATCAGCGCGCCGCCCATGAGCCAATACAGCACCGTGGGCTTCCACTTGATGAAGGTTTCGCTGTGGGCCAGCAGGGTGGCGCCGCCAAACACCACGATCACGCCCAGGCTGATCCACTGCAGGGCCTCGACCTTGCCGGTGCGCCAGCGGATCCAGGCGATCTGGGCGATGGTGGCGACGATGGCGACGGCCGTGGCGACATAAATCCCCGCGACCTTGAAGGCCACGAAGAACAAGATGATGGGAAAGAAATCGAGCAGCAGCTTCATGCGGCGGGCGGTGTGTCGGGGGTGGCGTTGAAATCGAGCGAGGCGGAGTTCATGCAATAGCGCAGGCCGGTGGGCCGCGGTCCGTCGGGGAAGACATGACCCAAATGCGCCCCGCATTGTGCACACACGGTCTCGACCCGCACCATGCCGTGGCTGGTGTCGGTGATCTCACGGATCGCCCCGGGCACCGCCAGCGAAAAGCTGGGCCAGCCGCAGCCTGCGTCGAATTTGGTGTGCGAATCAAACAGCTTGCTGCCGCAGCAGATGCAGTGGTAGGTGCCGTCGGCCCAGACCTGTTCGTACTTGCCGGTGTAGGGCCGCTCGGTGGCGGCGCGGCGCGTGACTTCGAAGGCATGGCGTTCGGCGCCCTTCTCGGCCAAGAGGGCCTGCCACTGGGCGTCGGTCTTTTCAATGGGATAGGTCATGACGAGCAGCTGATTTCAATGGAGGAAGCCCAGTCGGGCGGGAGGCCGGCGAACTCGTCGTGGGCCTGCGGGTGTTCGGCAAAGGGGTCTTGCAGCACCGCCAGCAGGCGGGCCACGCCCGAAAAATCGCCCGTGCGGGCCTGGCGGATCGCCAGCTCGCCCAGGTGATTGCGCAGCACGTACTTGGGGTTGACGGCTCGCATGCGTGCGCCGGCGCCGTCATCGGGCTCGTCGGCCCGGCGGGCTGCGTAGCGGTGCAACCAGGCATCGAGTGCGGCGCGGTCGATGAACAGATCCCGCACGGGGTCGATCGGACCGCCGGCCACGTGGTCGGATAGCCGCCGCCAAAACAAGGTGTAGTCGACCTGGCCCGCGGCCAGTAGCTTGAGGGCGTCCTCGATCAGGGTGCGGTCGTCCTCGTGCGTATGCATCAGGCCCAGCTTGGCCTGCATGCGTGCTTGCAATTCGCGCGGGAACACGGTCTTGTAGGAGGTGAGGGCGGCAACGGCCACGTCTTGATCGCCGATCAGGGGCAGCAGCGCCTGACCCAGGCAGTACAGGTTCCAGTAGGCGACGTTGGGTTGGCGGTTGTAGGCGTAGCGGCCGCCGCTGTCGCTGTGGTTGCAGATGTGGTCGGGGTCAAAGCCATCGAGGAACTGGAAGGGCCCGTAGTCCAGGGTCAGGCCCAGGATGCTCAGGTTGTCGGTGTTCATCACGCCGTGGCAAAAGCCCACGGCCTGCCACTGCGCCATCAAGGCGGCGGTGCGCTCGCTCACCTGCTCCAAGAAGGCCGCGACCGCGTTGCCACCGAGTCGCTCGTACGCCGGGCCTGTGCGGCACTCGGGGTAGTAGCGGTCGATCACGTAGTCGGTCAGTTGGCGCAGGGCCGCCTCCTGGCCCGTCGAGGCGAAGTGCTCGAAGTGGCCAAAGCGGATGAAACTGGGCGCCACGCGGGTGACGACGGCAGCCGTCTCGACCTCCTCGCGCAGCACGGGGGCGGGCGAGCCGGTGACGGCCAGGGCTCGGGTGGTGGGAATGCGCAGACCCGCCATGGCCTCGGAGCACAGAAACTCGCGGATGCTCGAACGCAGCACGGCGCGCCCATCGCCCATGCGGGAATAGGGGGTGCGGCCGGCGCCTTTGAGCTGGATCTCCTGGGGGCCCGCGGCGGTCTGTGCCTCTCCAAGCAAGAGGGCGCGTCCGTCCCCCAGCTGGCCGGCCCAGACGCCGAACTGGTGGCCGCTGTAGACGGTGGCCAGGGGGCGCGCGCCGGCCAGCATGCCGCTGCCGGTGAGGGCGGCCAGCACCTCGGGGGTGGTCAGGTGGGCCGGATCCAGGCCCAACTCGCCGGCCAGGCGGGCGCTCAGGCCCACCAGGTGGGGCGTGGGCAGGGGCGTGGGCCGTAGTTCTGTGTAAAAGGCGGGCCCCAGCTGCGCGTAGCCGTGGATCCACTGCAGGCCCAGGTCGGCCCCGGTTTCGGTCGAGGCGGTGGCAGGGGCGGCGGCAGGCAGGGAAGACATGGGGGGATTGTCCTGCAGGCCGCCGGTCCGCGGCCCCATGAGGGATTTCCTCGTGGGGGCCGGTTCTCCGGCTGGGCGATACTGGCTCCATCACTGTTCGCTGACCCAAGGAGACTCCCGTGCTCGGTTTGATGCAAGGCCAACCCCTGCTGATTTCGTCGTTGATCACCTTCGCCGAACGCCATCACGGCGACACGGAGATCGTTTCGCGGCGGGTTGAGGGCGACATCCACCGCTACACCTGGGCCGACGTCGGCCGACGCGCCCGCCAGGTGGCGCACGCGCTGGACGCTCACAAGCTCGATTTCTCGGACCGTGTGGCCACGCTGGCCTGGAACGGCTACCGCCACCTGGAGCTGTATTTCGGCGTGTCGGGTTCGGGGCGAGTGCTGCACACGATCAACCCGCGTTTGCACCCGGACCAGATCGCCTGGATCGCCGAGCATGCCGAAGACCGGGTGCTGTGCTTCGATGCGACGTTCTTGCCCTTGGTACAGGCGGTGCATGCGCGCTGCCCCAGCATCCGTCAGTACGTGATGCTGTGCGATGCGAAGGCGCTGCCCGCGGACAGTGGCATCCCGAATCTGGTGGCCTACGAAGACTGGATCGGTCGGCATCCCACTGCGTACGACTGGCCCGAATTCGACGAGAACTCGGCCTCGAGCATGTGCTACACGAGCGGCACGACGGGCAACCCCAAGGCTGCCCTGTACAGCCATCGCTCGACGCTCTTGCACGCGTATGCGGCGGCCCTGCCCGACGTGATGGGTCTGTCGGCGCGTGATTCGGTGTTGCCGGTGGTGCCCATGTTCCACGTCAATGCCTGGGGCATTCCGTATTCGGCGGCGCTGACGGGTTGCAAGTTGGTCTTCCCGGGCGGCGCGCTCGATGGCAAGTCGGTCTACGAGTTGATCGAGGCCGAGGGGGTGACGTATGCAGCCGGTGTGCCCACGGTGTGGCAGATGCTGCTGGGGCATATGGGCCCGAACAAGCTGCGTTTTTCCACGTTGAACCGCACGGTGATCGGCGGCTCGGCCTGCCCGCCGGCCATGATCAAGGCGTTTCGCGAGCAGTATGGCGTGGAGGTGTTGCACGCCTGGGGCATGACCGAGATGAGTCCGCTGGGGACCTTGTGCACGCTGAAGAACAAGCACCAGAGCCTGCCCGAGGACGAGAAGATGAAGATCCGCCTCAAGCAAGGGCGGGCGATCTACGGGGTGGACATGCGCATCGTCGGAGACGATGGCGAGACACTGCCCTGGGACGGAAAAACCTATGGCGACCTGCAGGTGCGCGGGCCGTGGGTGGTGCGTGAGTATTTCAAGGGCGAGGGCGGCGATCCGTTGCGCGAGGGCTGGTTCCCCACCGGCGATGTGGCGACGATCGATGTCGACGGCTACATGCAGATCACCGACCGCAGCAAGGACGTGATCAAGTCCGGTGGCGAGTGGATTTCTTCGATCGATATCGAGAACATCGCGATGGCCCACCCGGCGGTGGCAATGGCCGCCTGCGTGGGGATGCCGCATCCGAAGTGGGACGAGCGACCGCTGCTGGTGGCGGTGAAGAAGCCTGGGGCTGAGGTGTCGCGGGAAGAATTGCTGGCGTTCTACGAAGGCAAGACGGCGAAGTGGCAGGTGCCAGACGACGTCGTGTTTGTCGATGCGATTCCGCTGGGGGCGACAGGCAAGATGCTCAAGACTCGGTTGCGGGAACAGCTCAAGGACTACAGGCTGCCTTCGGTCTGAAGTTGGTCTCACGCGCCTTGGGTTGGCGTTGTCGTTGCACCGCACGGCGCGCGTGGGGCGGGCCCGGGGGCTTCAAGTGCGGGGGCCCTTCGGGCTTCCTTGCGGTGCTCGGTCGCTGGGGGCACGCGCGACAACTCGCCCTGCGGGCTCAGACACGTCGCG
>JBIKUT010000162.1:0-5389 GCA_044347465.1 Ramlibacter sp. | reverse complement strand
CGGCCTTGTTTGCGAAATACAGGTAACGGCGGTTGGCCTGAGACTCACCGGCGAAGGCGGCCTTCAGGTTTTCTTCCGTCTTAGAGCCCTTAAGAGCTGGCATGGAACATCTCCTGGTAGTGGATGGAAAAGCAACGCCTGTCGCCGCTTTGGCGTCAGGACCGTGCGAGGTTAACGAAGGCACGACGGCCGCGTCTAATTGGACGCTTCAATCCCCTGCATTGAATTTGGCTATCCGGGGAATACTGCCTATATCCCTCATCAATCGATTATGGACCGCAGATTCGCTCAGATTACGATATGGTAAATTCGTTACGCATTAGTAAATTACGGAGACATCCATGGCCGCTGTCCTGTCTGCCGCGCCCGGCGCGCCCGTTCTCTCGAATCTGCCGCCACCGGCCGCCATCCAACAGCTACACCACTACGCCTACCGCGCACGCGACGCGGAGGAAACTCGCCACTTCTACGAAGACATCCTGGGCTTGCCGCTGTATCACATCATTCAGAGCGACCATGTTCCCAGCACCGGCGAGTATTGCCCGTACACCCATTTCTTCTTTCGGCTGCAGGACGGCGCCTTCATCGCATTCTTCGACTTGGGTGACGACGAGGCCGCCCTGCCCTCGCCCAACACGCCGCGCTGGGTCAACCACATCGCCTTCCGAGTCGACTCGATCCAGGCCCTGCAGGACATGAAGGCCCGTCTGGAGGCCCACGGCGTCGAGGTGCTGGGCGTGACCGACCACCACATCTTTCACAGCATCTACTTCTTCGACCCCAATGGCGTTCGACTGGAGCTGTCCGCCCAGCTCGCCGACGAATTCCAGATGCTGCAAGAGAGCCAGACGGCCCATGCCCGCCTGGCGCAATGGACCGCCCGCAAGGCGCAGTGGCGTGCCGAGCGCGCCAGCGGCAAGGCTGCGGCGCCCCTGAAGCCCCAGCAAAATGACCGGCCGGAATACAACAGCCGCTAACCGCCCATGCAAGACCGCTACGCCGACACCGCCTACACCAACGGCTACGAATTCACCTCCGGCAGCGGCTATCAGCTGCCCGAGTACACCTTCGTGGCACCCCCCGAGATCGCCAGCGGCCAGATCGGCCACGAGCCCATCGTCATCGTCGGCGCCGGCATCACCGGGCTGACCCTGGCCTGCGCGCTCGCGCGCCTGGGCGTGCGCGCCGTGGTGCTGGATGAAGACAACACCGTGGGTGTCAAGGGCGCCTCCTCACGCGGCATCTGCTACACGCAAAAGTCCCTCGAGATCTTCGACCGCCTGGGCATCTACCGGCGCATCGCCGCCAAGGGCATTCAGTGGAGCGTGGGGCGCACCTTCGCCGGCCGCGACGAGGACGAGGTCTATTACTTCGACCTGCGCCAGCAAAGCGCCTACAACCTCTCCAGCCAGCCGCCCTTCATCAACATCCAGCAGTTCTACATCGAGGGCTACCTGGTCGAGCGAATTCATGAACTGGGCGATGTCGAATTGCGATGGAACAACCGCGTCATCGGCTTCGAGCAAGACGCCGATGCAGCGACGCTCACCATCACCACGCCGGCCGGTGACTACCGACTGCGCGCTGACCATGTGATCGACGCTACCGGCTCGCGCAGCCCTTTCCACGCATGGGCCGGCGCCACGCTCACGGGCAAGAAGGGCGACGACCGCTGGTGCATCGCCGACGTGCGCTTTCCCGACCGCCCACCGGGCGAGCGCCACACCTGGATCGAAGCGCCCTTCAACGACAACCGCGCGGTGTGGCAGCACCTCATGGGCGACGATGTCTGGCGTATCGACTACCAGATGGCCCCCGACGCCGACCCCGCTTACGTCAGCCGCGAAGACGTTGTGCGCGAGCGCCTGGCCCGCCAGTTCGGCCCCGACATGCAGATCGACATCGTCTGGGTCGGCCCCTATGCGTACCGCAGCGAGTGCATCGACCGCATGCGCCATGGCCGTGTCTTTTTCATGGGCGATGCCGCCAAGGTCGTCAGCCCCTTTGGCGCGCGCGGGGGCAACACCGGCATCGCCGACGCCGACAACCTGGCCTGGAAACTCGCAGCCGTTTTGCGCGAGCAGGCCAGCCCCTCGCTGCTCGACACCTTCCATGACGAGCGCCATGAGGCGGCCCGTCAGAACGTGCAGGTCACCCACCGCACCGCCCGCTTCCTGCGGCCCGCCGACGGCATCGAGCGCACCTTCCGCACGGCGGCCATCAGCCTGGCCCGCCAGCATCCCTTCGCTCGCAGCCTGATCAACACCGGCCGCATGGCGGTGGCCAACACCTACACCCAGTCGCCTGCCTGCGTTGCGGGCGGCGGGCTATCCGTGCAGAACGTGCGCCTGGCCTGGGCCGACGGCACCGAGGGCACGGTCAATGACCTGCTGCTGTGGGCGCAGGGCCGCTTCCTGCTGCTGGTGTTTGGCGATCTGCCGCAGGCGGCCCTGCAGCGCCTGCGCACCCTGGTGCAGGCCGCGCCCCTGCGCGTTGTGCAGGTGCTAGACGCATCCACGCCCGCCCGCACCCGCGAGCATGTGCGCGACCCTCAAGGCCATTTAAAGGGGGCCTGCCAGGTGGTCGGCCCGGCCTGGGCGCTTGTGCGCCCTGACAGCTATCAGGCCGCCACCGGCGGGCGCATTGACGGCGGGCTCGTCGACGCCTTGAGCGCCGCCCTCGGCCTGGCCACCGAAGGAGTCCCCGCATGAAAACCGAGCTTCACCTCCAAGACGCCGACACCTTCTACGAGCAGCTGCTCGACGCCCATGCCGGCCTGACCCCTGCGCAGTCCGAATTGCTCAATGCCCGCCTGATCCTGATCCTGGCCAATCAGGTCGGCGACGCCCAGGTTCTGCGTGCATGCATCGAGGCGGCGGCCCGTCTGCCCGATACGCCCCCGGGGGCACGGCCCGAATAGAATCGGGCCTCGCCCTGATCACGACGGCATCTTCGGGTGCCGTTTTTCTTTTCCCCTAGCCAATTGCGCCATGAGCGACACCCCGTCACAACCCGGGCTCTCCAGCCTGTCCAAGTCCTTCGAGCCCGCCGCCATTGAGTCGCACTGGGGTCCGCTGTGGGAACAGCGCGGGTATGGCCGGGCCGGCTTTCGCGGCACCGGTACCGACCAGGCCGATGCGGCGTCCTTCGCCATCCAGCTGCCGCCCCCGAACGTCACCGGCACCCTGCACATGGGCCATGCGTTCAACCAGACCATCATGGACAGCCTCACGCGCTACCACCGCATGCGAGGCCACAACACCGCCTGGATCCCAGGCACCGACCACGCCGGCATTGCCACCCAGATCGTCGTCGAGCGCCAGCTCCAACAGCAAGGTATCAGCCGCCATGACCTGGGCCGCAAGAACTTCGTCGCCCGCGTCTGGGACTGGAAAGAGCAATCGGGCAACACCATCACCACGCAGATGCGCCGCATGGGCGACAGCGTCGATTGGTCCCGCGAATACTTCACCATGGACGACAAGCTCTCGCGCGTCGTCACTGACACCTTCGTCCAGCTTTACGAGCAGGGCCTGATCTACCGCGGCAAGCGCCTCGTCAATTGGGACCCCGAGCTCAAATCCGCCGTCTCCGACCTCGAGGTCGAGAGCGAAGAGGAAGACGGCTTCCTCTGGCACATCAACTACCCGCTCGAAGACGGGTCGAGCGCGCTCACCGTGGCCACCACCCGCCCCGAGACCTTGCTCGGTGACGTCGCCGTCATGGTCCATCCCGAGGACGCGCGCTACACCGCCCTCATCGGCAAGAAGGTACGTCTGCCTTTGTGCGATCGCCTGATCCCGGTCATCGCCGACGACTATGTCGATCGCGAATTCGGTACGGGCGTCGTCAAGGTGACCCCCGCACACGACGCCAACGATTACGCCGTCGGCCAGCGCCATCAGCTGCCCATGATCGGTGTGCTCACCTTAGACGCGAAGATCAACGAGAACGCGCCCGCTGTCTATCGCGGGCTCGACCGCTTCGTCGCCCGCAAGCGCGTCGTGGCCGACCTCGAAGCCCAGGGCCTGCTGGTCGAAACCCGCAAGCACAAACTCATGGTCCCGCGCTGCGCGCGCACCGGCCAGGTCGTCGAGCCCATGCTCACCGACCAGTGGTTCGTCGCCATGAACCAGGTGGGCCAGGGCGATGCCACCGGCAAGTCCATTGCCCAAAAGGCCATCGACGCCGTGCAATCGGGCCAGGTGCGCTTCGTGCCTGAGAACTGGGTCAACACCTACAACCAGTGGATGAACAACATCCAGGACTGGTGCATCTCGCGCCAACTCTGGTGGGGCCATCAGATTCCGGCCTGGTACGACGAAGACGGCAAGGTCTATGTCGCACGCTCCGAGCAAGACGCCCAGGCCCAAGCCCCGGGCAAGCGCCTCACCCGCGACGAAGACGTACTAGACACCTGGTACTCCTCGGCCCTGGTACCCTTCTCCACCCTGGGCTGGCCGGACAAAACCCGCGACCTGCAGCTGTACCTGCCCTCGTCAGTGCTCGTCACCGGCTACGACATCATCTTCTTCTGGGTCGCGCGGATGATCATGATGACGACGCACTTCACCGGCCAGGTGCCGTTTCGTGACGTCTACATCCACGGCCTGGTGCGCGACGCGCAGGGCAAGAAAATGAGCAAGTCCGAGGGCAATGTGCTGGACCCGGTGGACCTGATCGACGGCATCGCCCTGGCGCCTCTGCTCGAAAAGCGCACCACCGGCCTGCGCAAGCCCGAGACCGCACCGGCGGTTCGCAAGAACACCGAAAAGGAATTCCCCGAGGGCATTCCCGCCTACGGCGCGGATGCTTTGCGCTTTACCTTTGCCTCGCTGGCCTCCCTGGGCCGCAGCATCAACTTCGACGCCAAGCGCTGCGAGGGCTACCGCAATTTCTGCAACAAGCTCTGGAACGCCACCCGCTTCGTCCTCATGAACTGCGAAGGCCATGACGTCTCGGAAGCAGGCATCACCCGCACCGCCGCCGACCGCTGGATCATCTCGCTCTTGCAGCAGGTCGAGGCCGATGTGGCCAAGGGCTTCGCCGAATACCGCCTGGACAACGTCGCCAACGCGATCTATCAGTTTGTCTGGGACGAATACTGCGACTGGTACCTCGAAATTGCGAAGGTCCAGATCCAGACCGGTGACGCCGCGCAACAACGCGGCACGCGCCGCACCCTGATCCGCGTACTCGAGGCCATCCTGCGCCTGGCCCACCCCGTCATTCCCTTCATCACCGAATCGCTGTGGCAAACCGTGGCCCCGGTCGCCGGTCAGGCGGGCGACTCCATCAGCATCGCGCCCTACCCAGAGGCCAACGCCGCCGCCATTGACCCGGCCGCCATGGCCTGGATGGCACACCTGAAATCCGTGGTCGACGCCTG
>JBIKUT010000161.1:0-5402 GCA_044347465.1 Ramlibacter sp. | reverse complement strand
GGCGACAAAGATGGCCAGTGGCAGCAGCGCGCGCATGCGGCGCGCGCGCACCTCGTCGCCGGCTTGAACCTGCGCGTCGTTCATGCGGCCCGCTCCGAGGTCACAGGCAAGGGCGTGCCTGCCCGCATAGCGGCTTCGCGCTGGCGACGCACGCGATAGCGTCGATCCGCCACGGCCAGCACGCCGCCCAGCGCCATCATCAAGCAGCCACCCCAGATCCAGTTCACCAAGGGCTTGTGGTGAATGCGCACGCTGAAGGCCTCCGGGCCCACCGGCTCGCCCAGGGCCACATACAGGTCACGCGTGAAGCCGCGGTCGATGGCGACCTCGGTCATGGGCATGCGACTGACCGTGTAGTTGCGCCGCTGCGGACGCAGGGTCGCGACGGGCTCGCCCTCGCGCGTGACGGACAGAGTCGCCACCAGCGCTAGGTAGTTGGGGCCTTCCATCTGCCCCAGGTGATCGAGCTGGAAGCGGTAGCCGCCGACTTCGGCATGGTCGCCGATGGTCATGCGCACATCGCGCTCGCTGTGAAAGCCACTCACCACGGTGACGCCGGCGATGAACACCGCCACGCCCAGATGCGCCAGCTGCATGCCCCAGTAGCTGCCGCCCTGGGCTGATACGCGACGCCACAGGCTCGGGCCGCGGTTCAGGCGCAGGCGTTCGATCGCGCCGGCGCCACTGCTCGCCGCGATCCACACCGCCAGCAGCAGGCCCAGGCCGACCATCGGCGTCCAGGTGCCCAGCACGAAGGGGGCAACGACGGCGCTGACCGCACTGACCGCCGCAGCCCAACGCAGGCGACGTGCGAGATCCGGCAACGGCGAGGCGCGCCAGCGCGCCAGCGGCCCCACGCCCATGAGGAACAGCGCCGGTGTCATGAGCGGCACAAAGACCGCGTTGAAATACGGGGGGCCCACCGAGAGCTTGCCCCCGCCGAGCGCGTCGATCACCAGCGGATACAGCGTGCCCAGAAGCACCGCCGCCGCCGCCACCGCCAGCAGCAGGTTGTTGGCCAGGAGCAGCGATTCGCGCGAGACCGGCTCGAAGCTGCCGCCCAGGCCCACGCGCGGCGCGCGCCACGCAAACAGCGCCAGCGAGCCGCCGATCACCACCGCGAGAAAGGCCAAGATGAACAGGCCGCGTGCCGGGTCAGTGGCAAAGGCATGGACCGAACTGAGCACGCCCGAGCGCACGATGAAGGTGCCCAAAAGCGACAGCGAGAAAGCGAGGATGGCCAGCAGCGCCGTCCAGATCTTCATGGCGCCGCGCTGCTCGGTGACGGCCAGCGAGTGCATCAACGCAGTGGCCACCAGCCAGGGCATGAAGGAGGCGTTTTCCACCGGGTCCCAGAACCACCAGCCGCCCCAGCCCAGTTCGTAATAGGCCCAGAAGCTGCCCAGCGCGATGCCCACCGTCAGAAAGCACCAGGCCGCGGTGGTCCAGGGCCGCGACCAGCGCGCCCAGGCGGTGTCCAGGCGGCCCGCGAGCAAGGCGGCCAGCGCGAAGGCAAAGGCCACCACCAGACCCACATAGCCCATGTACAGCAGCGGCGGGTGAATGATCATCCCCGGGTCTTGCAGCAGGGGGTTGAGGTCCTGGCCGTCGGCTGCGGCGGGCAGCATGCGCTCGAAGGGATTCGACACCAGCAGTGTGAACAGCAGGAAGCCCACGCTGACCCCGCCCATGATGCCGATCACGCGTGCGCGCGTGGCATCGTCCAGCGCCTGCGAGTAGCGCGCGACGGCCGCCGTCCAGCCCGCGAGCACCAGCGCCCACAGCAGGATCGAGCCTTCGTGGTTGCCCCACACCGCGGTGATGCGATAGACCAGGGGCAGCGAGGAGTTGGAGTGCTTGGCGGCCAGGGCCACCGAGAAGTCGTTGTCGATAAAGGCCCAGGTCAATGCCGCATAGGCCAGTGCCAGCAGCAGCAGGTGGGCATAGGCGGCAGGCCGCGCGATCCGCGCCAGCGGCAGGCGCGCGGTGTGTGCGCCCCACAGCGGCAAGATGCACTGCACCAGCGCCACGCCCAGCGCCAGCATCAGCGCAAAGTGACCGAGTTCGACGATCACGGCTTGGCGCCTTTCGCGTAAGCCGGTGTCGCCGTGGGCGGCGAGTGGCCCGCCGCCTTCAGGGCGGCTGCGGCCTCGGGGGGCATGTAGTTTTCGTCGTGCTTGGCCAGCACCTGGTCGGCGTGGAAGACGCCGTCAGCGCCCAGCTTGCCCTGGGCCACCACGCCCTTGCCCTCTTGAAAGAGGTCAGGCAGCAGCCCGGTGTAGCGCACGGGCACGCGCTGTGCGCCGTCGGTGACGACGAAGTCCAGTTTCAGATCTTGGGTGCCGCGTTGCACGCTGCCGGCTTCCACCAAGCCGCCGATGCGAAAGCTGCGACCTTGAGGCGCCTCTCTCGCCATCACTTGCGTGGGGCTGAAAAAGAACACCAGGTTGTCGTTGAACGCATTGAGCACCAGCGCGCTCGCGCCCCCCACCAGGCTCAGGCCGACAGCCACGGCCAGCGCGCGTCGGGTGCGCGGCTTCATGTGGCCTCCTGGCGTGTGAGCACGGGCTGGCGCGTCGCGCGCACGGGTGTGTCGTCGGCTGCGAGTTCTTGCAGCACCGCGCGGCGACGCGCGCGCAGCGACAGAACCTCGGCGATGAAGACGCCGGCGCACATGCCCAGCGAGCCCCAGACATACAGGCCGTAGCCGCCCATGGCGAGGTAGGTTCCCAGATCGGAGGCGTTCATGCGGTGGCTCCTTGTGCGCCGGTGTGTCCACGGTCTGCGCTCGCACGCGCGGGCAGGCCCGCGGCCTCGCGCGCCCAGTCGGCATGGCGTTCGCGCTCCAGTATCAGCACGCGCACGCGCCACAGACTGACGGCGATCGAATACATCCAGAAGGCCAGCGCCATCACCAGCATGCCGGTGAGCATGACGGTAGCCATCGTCGGCGCGCGGGTGAGGCTCACCGAGGCGCCCTGGTGCAGGGTGTTCCACCACTTCACCGAGAAATAGATCACGGGCACGTTGACCACCCCCAGCAGCGCGAGCAGCGCCGCGGCGCGGTCGGCGCGGCGCGGGTCTTCGATCGCGGCGTGCAGGGCCAGGAAGCCCATATAGAGAAACAGCAGCAGCAGCTCGGAGGTCAGACGGGCGTCCCACACCCACCAGGTGCCCCAGGTGGGGCGGCCCCAGAGCGCGCCGGTCCACAGGGCCAGGAAGGTCATGAGCGCGCCGGTGGGCGCCAGTGCGCGGGCCATCATCGCGGGCAGGCGCGCGTTGAACACCAAGCCCACGGCGGCCCAGGCGGCCATCACCAGGTAGATGAACATCGACATCCACGCGGCCGGCACGTGCACGAAGATGATGCGGTAGGCCTCACCCTGCTGCGCGTCGGTGGGCGCGAGCACGAAGCCGATGTACAGACCCAGCGCTGCGAGCACGGCGGCGGCGATTGCAAAGCCGCGCGCGAGGCGATCGGCCAGCGGATAGAAGGTCTGGGGTGACGCGTAGCGGAACCAGCTCATTTCAAGCCTCCAGCGAAATGCGCAGCGCCTGCGCGCAGGCCAGCGGTGCGAACGCCAGCGACAGCAGCAGACCCGCGCCCAAAAGGGACAGGTGGGCGGTGACGCCCTGGCCGGCCTCGAAGGCCTGCACCGCGCCCGCGCCAAAGACCAGAACCGGCACGCACAGCGGCATCACCAGCAGCGCCAGCAGCATCGCGCCGCCCCGCAGTCCGACGGTGAGCGCCGCGGTCACGGCGCCCAGCAGACTCAGGATGGGCGTGCCCAGCAAAAGAGTCACGACCAACACGCCGGTGGCGCCGGGCGACAGCCCGTACTGCATGGCAATCACCGGCGCGGCCAGCGTGACCAGCAGGCCCGAGCCGGCCCAGTGCGCCAGCACCTTGCCCAGCACCAACAGGGTCAGGGGATGGGGCGAGATCAGCAGCTGCTCGAGCGTGCCGTCGGCCAGGTCGTCGTTGAACAGGCGCGCCAGCGACAGCATGCCGGCCAACAGGGCCGCGACCCAGACCACGCCGCCCGCCATCAATTTGAGGGTCTGCGGTTCGGGCCCCACCGCCAGGGGGAAGAGGCTGCTGACCATCACGAAAAAGACCAGCGCGGCCAGGGTGTCGGTGCGACGCCGCCAGGCGACGAGCAGGTCGCGCGCGGCCACGGCCAGGGCGCCCGTGAACAGCCCTGGACTGATTACATGCGGGGTCAGCACGGCGCCCGCCGGCTCGCTGGCTCGGCTGCCTGAGGCAGAGGGGGTGGGCCAAACCGCGGTCATCGGGGCCTCATAGCTGCAGGGCCTGGTGGGCCTGCCGGTCCAGCGCCACCGCCTGGTGGCTGGTCAACACGGCCATGCCGCCGTGTGAAATGTGAGCGCATACTTGCTCGCCTAGCCAGTCGCAGGCGGGTGCGTCCAGCGCGCTGAAGGGCTCATCCAGGATCCACAAGGGGCGCCGACGGCCCAGCGGCAGGCGGGCCAGGGCGCAGCGGCGGCGCTGACCTTGCGACAGGCGGCGCACCGGCTGGTGGGCCTGGGCGCCCAGGCCGGCCTGGTCCAGGGCCTGCAGGGCATCGCTGGTTTCGACTGGCTCGCCGGCCAGGGCGCAGGCCGCCAGCAGGTTTTCCAGGGCGCTCAAATCTTCCTTCACGGCCGGCGCGTGGCTGAGAAACAGGCGCTCCAGCCCCAGCCGCTCACGCTGCGCGTCCAGGGGCTGGCCGCGCCACAGGACCTGGCCGCTCGCCGGCGGCAGCAGCCCGGCCAGCATCCGCAGCAGGCTGGTCTTGCCGGCGCCGTTGTCGCCCGTGACCTTGAGCCACTGCCCGGCTTCGAGCCGCAAAGACACCCCGTCAAACAGCCAGCGACCGCCCCGCGCGCAGCCCACCGCCTGCAGCTCAAGCGCGGCAGGGGCGACCCCGTAGAGGGAGGAGAAAGTCGCTGGATCGGCCATGTGTCAATAAATAATGACACTTATAGCACGCAATATCGGTTTACAAGAGGGGTTCAACCCCTGTTGCAGAGGGGCCGGGGGGCCCCAGACCTGCCAAACGCCATTTGACATTCTCTGGTGTCATGTTAGATTGACACTTATCAATGTCGGAGAAGGCTGACACCTTGGCCTGTCTGACACGGGAGACCCGCATGCTCACACGAATTGAACAGTCCCTGGCGCACCATTTCGCGCATCTGGAGGGGCCGCACACGCCGCCGCGCTTGCTGGCGGCGATGCGCCATGCCGTGTTTCCGGGCGGCGCCCGCATCCGACCCCAGCTGTGTCTGGCGGTGGCCGGCGCCTGCGGCGACAACGATCCCGTGCTGGCGGAAGCCGCGGCCGTGGCGATCGAGCTGTTGCACTGTGCGTCGCTGGTGCATGACGACATGCCCTGTTT
>JBIKUT010000160.1:0-5429 GCA_044347465.1 Ramlibacter sp. | reverse complement strand
CGACGGAAACTCATACCCGCCGCCCACCAGAACGCTGGTGATGGTGGGACTCGATTCGAGCGAGCGCGGGTCGTCGCTGCGGCTGCGGTTTTGGCGCACACCGGCCAGGGTGCGCCAGCCCCCACGTCCGAGCAAGGTGAACTCGGCCCCCTCACGGCGCTCGGTGCGCAGGGCGATCGCGCCCGTGGTGGTGGCGTTGGTGATGTCGCGGTATTGACGCCGGTCGGCGCTGAACACGCCACTGAGGTAGGGCGTCATCTGCAGATTCCAGGCCCCCTCGTAGGTGAGCGTGGTGTAGTCGAGGTTGGCGTTGTCGCGAAACTGGTAGCGATGGGCCTGGGCCTGCAAGGTCACGCGCTGCAAGCCGTAGCGCTTGTCCAGCCGCAGCCCGGCGTTCAAGCCGAGGATCTGATCGGACACCCCGCTGGTCGCCCGCAGGATGTTGGAGTCGTGTTCAACGGAAGTCTGCGCATGCAGGGCCAACACCGGGGCGGGAGCATCGTCGCCGGACTGCGCCCGCGCGGCATGGCAGGCCATGAGGTTCAGGGTCGCCACACAGGTGCAGGTCAGGGAGAGGTGCTTCACGCCAGGTCCTTTTCGCCGTCGATCACCCGCATGGTGTCGATGCGACGCAACCCCAGCAATGGTCCGATCGGGCTAGGGGCCTGCGCCGCTCAATACGCTGCCGAATCCTTGAAGACCAGACGCACGGTGCGCGCGATGATGACCAGGTCCAAACCGAGCGACCAGCGCCGCAGGTACTCCAGGTCCAGGCGCACGCGGGCTTGCATGCGCTCGAGCGACTGCGTCTCGCCGCGCAAGCCGTTCACCTGGGCCCAGCCGGTGATCCCCGGACGCACCTTGTGGCGCACCATGTAGCTGCGAATCTGGGTGCGATACAGCTCGTTGTGGGCCACCGCGTGCGGGCGCGGGCCCACCACACTCATACGCCCTTGCAGCACGTTCACGAACTGCGGCAGTTCGTCCAGCGAGGTGCGACGCATGAACGCGCCCAAGCGGGTGATGCGCGCATCCCCGCGCTGCGCTTGCACGATGGTGGGGCCATCTTCCACCACGGTCATGGAGCGAAACTTGTAGACGATGATCTCTTGGCCATCCAGGCCGTAGCGACGCTGGCGAAAAATCACCGGCCCCGGCGAGGACAGCTTGACCGCCACGGCCAGAACCGCCATCAGCGGTGCGAGCACGACCAAGGCCATGCCCGCGATCGCCAGATCCGACGCGCGTTTGAGCAAACCGGCCGGCCCGCGAAACGGGGTCTCGCACACGCCGATCACCGGCAGGCCGCACACCGTGTCCGCCCGGCCCTGGATCAAGTCGGTCACGAACAAGTCGGGCACGAAATAGACCGAGGCGGTGGTGTCCTGCAAGGTCTCGAGCAAGGCCCGTATGCGGGGCTGCGACGCCATGGGCAGCGACAGATACACCAGGTGCACTCGCTGGCGCTTGGCGTAGGCCGCCACATCGGCCAGCGCGCCCAGGCGCGGGTGCACGCGCGCGGCAGGCGTGCGCTCTGGGCTGCGATCGTCAAAACACCCGAGCAAGGTGATGCCCCCATGCACCGCAGCGCGCAGGCGGTCGGCCAAGGCTTGTCCTTGCGGGTTCAGGCCCACCACCACCGCCCGCAGCGGCGGCCCCTGTAAGCGCGCAAGCCAAGGCTGCGCGTGTCGCAAGGCCAGGTGACCCGCCAGTTGCAGGGTCGGCGCGAACCAGAGCCAATGCACCAGCACGCGTGGCGACAGCTGCGCCAACTGGCCCGTGGCCTGACCGGCAAACAGCAAGATGGCCACCACCCACAGCCAGCCGGCCAGCACCCTCAGCGCCAGCGCGTGCAGGGGCAAGGACGCCCGCGCACGCCCCGGAAAGGCCAGGGCAAAGGCCAGCACCGACACCCACAAGCCGGTGGGCGTGATCCCCCCTTCGAACCACCCGAGCAGCACCCACAAGGACAGAGACGCAGCCAGGGGGTCCACCAGCGTTCGCACCGCCTGCAGCAGCCGACCCTGGGGTGTGGCCACGAGCAGGCCGGTGGGCGCGGCGCCGGCGGTGGATACCAGCGACGAGATCTCAGGCATACACGCTCAGACCCGTGAGCTTGGCCACCGCCTGCGCGCGGTTGGTGACATCGAGTTTCGTGTAAACGCTTTTCAGATGGTTCTTCACGGTGAACTCGCTGATTTCCAGGATGCAGCCGATCTCCGGATTGGTCTTGCCCATGGCCACCCAGGACATGATCTGCCGTTCGCGCTCGCTCAGGGGCAGGCGTGCGGGCGCGAAGCCGTCCAGGCTTGCCAGGCACAGGCTGCGGCGCGGCGGGGCCTGCGGCAGCCGGCGCAGCGCCGTATCGATGAACGGCTGCAGCAAGCGCAAGGCCTGCCCGTCGTGCTCGCCACGCGATGCGCCCTGCCCCAGCAAGGCAATCACCCGTTCGTTCGGCGGCACGCATTCGCGCATCCCATGCACCCACGCACCGCGCAGCCCGCGCAAGCTCGGGGGCAGCGGCAACTCACTCAGATCCATCCGAGACGGCAGGTGCTGCGCGGCGATCCAGCCATTGCGCAGGGCATGGGCCAGTGGCATCAAGGCCGAGGCTGGCACCCAGGTATGCGCCGGTTGAACGACCAGCAGTTCCACATGCACGTCACCGCGTCCGAAATGCCCGGTCGCCGCCAGCAGCGCGTCGTGGGGCAGCAACCCCTGCACCTCACAGGCGAGCCACCGACGCAAATCCTCCCGGCTGGTGAGTGTGGTCCCCATCTGGGCCACATGCATGAACTGGACGGCGTGGGCCGCGGGGTCGACAGCAGGTGACAGCATGGAGATGGCCTTAGGCAGTCCTCGGAGACGGGGATCCTGCGTGAGCGGAACAGGACGCACCTGTAGGTCCCTGTCGTGCCACGGTGTCGGTGCTCTGCGTCGAGCCTGGATGCGCACGATGCAGGCGCTCAGGGCGCCTAACTGTTTTCCTCGGTGTAACGCAGGGCCTCGCGGCGCACGACGGTGCTCGGCTCGTGGGTGAAGGGCAGGCGCGGCAGGCCCATGAGCGCTTGCAGGCGGGCGTGAGCGCGGTCCATATCGGCGCCGATCATGGCCAGGGCCACCTCGTGCCCCGGTTCGTGCCGCGCCACCTCGAGATAAGCCGTACGAAAGCGCTGGTAGTCGGCCTCGGCGCGGCTGATCTCCTGCTGGTTGGCGTTGATCGCGGCATACGCGGTTCGCACGGGGCGCGTGCGGGTGTCGGGCAGCTCGCGGGGCGTTGGGCGGGTGTTCACGGGGCATGTCCAGTCAAGGGGATAGGCAAGCCCCATGCTAGGGAGCCCGGTGGCGACGGCGGTGGTCCAAGGTGTGAGGCAGATGCAACATCGGTCGCATGACGGTGGCGCCCGTGCGCAACCCCTCGGCAGCGGGGGTTGAAGGCGCTGCTAGGATGCTGACTGAGGAGACAGACATGACCACAGACACGGGGCACCTTCCCCCGGGAATGCGCTGGGAGCGAGACGACGCCAGCCGCGTTCCCTTCATGACCTACACCGACGAGGCCCTGTACCGCGAGGAGCTCGAGCGCTTCTTCTACCGCGGCCACTGGTGCTATGTCGGACTGGAAGCCGAGGTGCCCGAGGTGGGTGACTTCAAGCGCACCGTGGTGGGCGAGCGCTCGGTGATCATGGTGCGCAGTGCGCCCGACGCGATCCATGTGATCGAAAACGTCTGCGCGCACCGCGGCATGCGCTTTTGCCGCGAGCGCCATGGCAACCGCAAGGAACTGGTGTGCCCCTATCACCAATGGAGCTACACGCTCGAAGGCAATCTGCAGGGCGTGCCGTTTCGCCGTGGCGTGCGTCAGGACGGCAAGATCAACGGCGGCATGCCGGCCGATTTCAAGACCGAGGACCATGGCCTGACCCGTCTGAAGGTGGCGCGCCGCGGCGGCGTGGTGTTTGCGTCGTTTGACGACTCGGTGGAGTCCTTCGAGGATTACCTGGGCCCCGAGGTCCTGCACTATTTCGACCGCACGTTCGATGGTCGTGAGCTGGTGATCCTGGGCTACAACCGCCAGCGTATTCCAGGCAACTGGAAGCTGATGCAAGAGAACATCAAGGACCCCTATCACCCGGGCCTGCTGCACACCTGGTTCGTGACCTTCGGGCTCTGGCGTGCAGACAACAAATCACAGCTGGTGACCGACGCTCACCACCGCCACGGCAGCATGGTCTCCACACGCGGCACCGGCGAAGCATCGGGCGCTGGCGCGCAGGTGACGCAGGTCTCGAGCTTCAAGCAAAGCATGCAGCTGCATGACCCGAGCTTCCTGGACATCGTGCCCGAGGCCTGGTGGGGCGGCCCGACGGCGGCCATGACGACGATTTTTCCCAGCGTGGTCATGCAGCAGCAGGTCAATAGCCTGTCCACCCGCCATATCCAGCCCGTGGGGCATGGCGCGTTCGACTTCGTTTGGACGCATTTCGGCTTCAAGGACGACACACCCGAGATGCGAGAGCGGCGCCTGCGCCAGGCCAATTTGTTTGGGCCGGCGGGCTTTGTGTCGGCCGATGACGGCGAGGTGATCGAGTTCTCGCAAGAAGGCTTCGAGAGCAAGCCCACCCACCGCGCGCTGGTCGAACTGGGCGGGCGCACCGCCGACCAACACACCGACCACATGGTGACCGAGACGCTGATACGCGGGATGTACCGCTACTGGCGGCAGGTGATGCAGTCATGAGCGCGCTGGCTTTTGAGGAATACCTGGGCATCCAGCAGCTGTATGCCGACTACGCGCGCGCCGTCGACAACGCCGACTGGGACCGCTGGATCGATCTGTTCGTCGAAGACTGCATCTACCGCATCCAGCCGCGCGAGAACCACGAGCGCGGGTTTCCGCTGGCCACGCTGTCCTTTGACAGCAAGGGCATGCTGCGCGATCGGGCCTATGGCATCAGCGAGACGCTGTTTCATGACCCCTACTACCAACGGCACGTGGTGGGCGCGCCCCTGATTAACAAGACCGCCGAGGGGAGCTACGCCTGCGAAGCCAATTACGCGGTATTTCGCACCAAGCTGTCGCAGCTGACCACGGTGTTCAATGTGGGCCGTACCCTGGACGAGATCGTCGCTACCGCCGAGGGGCTGCGTTTCAAGAGCCGTCTGGTGATCTACGACAGCGAGATGATTCCGAACTCGCTGATTTATCCGATTTGAGTTTTTTCGGGCCGCGTGCTTCCTTGTCGGTGCAACGCGGCGGGCAGACGGGGTAACCCCGCCTGCCCACCGCTTCCCTCACGCGCACGATCCCACGCCCACCATCACGCGTGAAGTCTTCGCACGAGGTCAGCGTTGGGTGGGCGGCATGGGTACCGGGGCGCCTGTGCGGGGCTGAGGAGCGCAGGGCGATGGGGGTGGAAAGCGCGACG
>JBIKUT010000211.1:0-4461 GCA_044347465.1 Ramlibacter sp. | reverse complement strand
GCCGTAGCCTTCCTTGTCGTAGACCTTGTGGACTTTCTCGAACAGGCTGGCGATGCGGTCGAAACGCTCGAGCGCCTGGGTCTTGAGTTCTTCGAGCTTCTTGGTCAGCGCCTTGGAGCCGCCGTTGCCGTCGTCGTCGTCGTCGGCGTCGAATTCGTCGAAGTCTTCTTCGGCGACGTAGTCATCGGCCTCGTTGGGGTTGGAGAAGCCGTCCACGATGGAGGAGATCACCACCTTGCCTTCGCGGATGTCGCCGGCCATGCGCAGGATCTCGTCGATGGTGGCGGGCGACGCCGAGATGGCTTCCATCATGGCCTGCAGGCCACCTTCGATGCGCTTGGCGATTTCGATCTCGCCCTCGCGCGTGAGCAGTTCGACCGTGCCCATCTCGCGCATGTACATGCGCACCGGGTCGGTGGTGCGGCCGAATTCGCTGTCCACGGTGGACAGGGCGGCTTCGGCTTCTTCTTCGGCTTCTTCGGCGGTGGCGGCGGTGGGCGTGGTGTTGTTCAACAACAGCATCTCGGCGTCGGGCGTCTGTTCGTAGACGGCGACACCGAGGTCGTTGAGCATGGTGACCACGACCTCGAGGGTCTCGGCCTCGACCAGCTTTTCGGGCAGGTGGTCGGTGATCTCGGAGTGGGTGAGGTAGCCGCGGGTCTTGCCCAGCGTGATCAGGGTCTTCAGGCGCTGGCGGCGCTTGAGCATTTCTTCTTCGGTGAGGATGGTTTCATCCAGGCCGAATTCCTTCATCAAGGCGCGCTCTTTCGCCTTGCTGATCTTCATGCGCAGCGGCTTGACCTTCTCGGTCGACTCGGCCGCGCCTTCGTCGGCGAACTCGGCCTCCATGTCCGGCACGTCGCCTTCAGCGCCGGCGGGCTTGGCACCGGCCTTGGGCTTGCGTCCGCGCTTGGCGGGGGCCTTGGGCGGCGCTTCGGATTCGGCAGCGGCGGCCTTGGGCGGGCGACCGGGTTTCTTTTTCAGGACTTCCGCTGCGGGGGCGGCCGCCGCTTTGGCGGCAGCCTTTTTGGGCGCTTCCTTGGCAGCGGTGGGTTTGCTGGGCTTGGCGGAGGTTTTAGCGGGCACGGGTTTGGCTTTCGTTGCGGGCTTGGCGGGCGCCTTGGCCCGGGCTGCGGGCTTGACGGCCTTCAGCGCGGGCTTGGCGGCCGGCGAAGCGGGTTTGACCACTTTTTTGGCAACGGGTTTCGTAGCAGCCTTGCTGGGCTTGGCTGATTTTTTAGAAGCTGGCATGAACGGGCACCTCGAAACTGCACTATCGGAAGGAACACGGTTGCGCCACGAAACCCGGCGCAAGAGACAAGCGACCGCGCCGGGACGAAGGTCCTGGCGGCGATGCGCTCAAGGGCAAGATGGGAGGGCGAACATTTGGAGTGCAGCCCTTGCGGTGAAGGTGGCCTGTCGTGCACGGTGTGTCACAGTTGGCCGGGTCCGGAGGTGCTGCTGTCGCTCTTGCCGATAGCAAACCCTAAATTATACCTGTTTCGCCCCTTTTCAACAGGGCTAACCCGGGGTACGCGAGCGGGCGACCAGGGTTCGCAGCCTTTCGTAAGCCTGCGGGTCGGTGGCCGCCCGTGCGGACAGGTCCTTCATCTCCTCGGCGCGGCGCTGGTGATGCTCCAGGGCCAGGATGTTGCCCAGCTCGCCCGGGTCGGCCTCGATGTCGGCGGGCAGCCGGGCCATCAGGGACAGGGCATAGGCCTCGTGGGCGTGCCCTTGCAGGGCCGGACGCAGGGTTTCCCAGGGCTGGGGGCCCTGGTCTTGCATGTGGGCATCCAGCCAGGCAAACAGGGGGCCGAGGGGGGCGGCCAGCTCGCACAGCAGCTGCTGGTCGTCATGCGACAGGCGGCCCCAGGCGGGGGCGTCGGTCAGCAGGATCTGCAGGGCCCGATCGCCGCGGCCTGGCGGCAGGGTGCGCCCGTGCGTGCGACGCGGGGGCGGGGCGGTGTCGGTGCGGCGGCGCGCAGACGACGAGCCCGCGCCCGAGCGGCCCTCGGCGCCGCGCGGACCGCCCCAGAGGTTGGCGAGTTCGCGCGCATCGAGCTGGGCATGCTCGGCCAGTTCGGCCAGCAGCTGCCGCTTGAGTGCGCCATCGGGCAGCAGGCTCCACAGGGGCTTGGCGTTGGCCATCATGTGGGCGCGGCCCTCGGCGGTGGACAGGTCGCAACCCTCGCGCGCGCTGTCCACCAGGAACCGCGACAGCGGCGTGGCGTCACCGATGTAGCGTGAGAACGCGTCGGCGCCGTGCGCGCGGATGTAGCTGTCGGGGTCGTGTTCGGCAGGCAGGAACAGGAACTTCACCGAGCGCACGTCGGTGGCATAGGGCAGGGCGCCCTCCAGGGCCTTGCGCGCGGCGCGCCGGCCGGCCGCATCCCCATCGAAGCTAAAGACCACGCTGTCGGTGAAGCGAAACAGCTTTTGTACATGCTCGGTGGTGCAGGCCGTGCCCAGCGTGGCCACCGCATTGGGAAAACCCAGTTGGGCCAGGGCCACGACATCCATATAGCCCTCGGTGACCAGCACAAAGCCTTTGTCACGCAGGGCCTGGCGCGCCTCAAACAGGCCATAGAGCTCGCGCCCTTTGCTGAAGACAGGGGTCTCGGGGGAGTTGAGGTATTTGGGCTTTTCGTCGCCCAGCACGCGTCCGCCAAAGCCGATGCACTCGCCCTTGACGTTGCGGATCGGGAACATGACGCGATCACGAAAGCGGTCGTAGCGCTTGTCGTCTTCTTCGTGGACGATGACCAGGCCGCTCTCGGCCAGCAGCGGGTCGTCGTATTCGGGAAAGACGCTGGCCAGGCTGCGCCAGCCCTCGGGCGCGTAGCCCAGACCGAATTGTTTGGCGATCTCGCCCGAGAGCCCGCGTTGCTTGAGGTAGGCGATGGCACGCGGCGAATTTTTTAGGTGCTTGCGATAGGCCTCGCCGGCCTTTTCGAGCACGTCGGTGAGCGTGGCCTGCTTCTCGCGTTGCTGCGCGGCGAGCGCGCGATCTTGCGGTGAGCGTTCGTCTTCGGGCACCTGCAGGCCGAACTGGGCGGCCAGATCCTTGACCGACTCGACAAAGCCCATGCCGGCGTGCTCCATCAGAAAGCCGATGGCATTGCCATGCTTGCCGCAGCCGAAGCAGTGATAGAACTGCTTGGTGGGGCTGACGGTGAAGGAGGGCGACTTCTCCGAGTGAAACGGGCACAGGCCGGAGAAGTTCGCGCCGGTCTTTTTCAGCTGGACGTAGCGCCCGACGATCTCGACCACGTCGGCGCGCGCGAGAAGCTCCTGCAGGAAGGTGTCGGGGATGGCCATGGCAAGAGGGGATTATTCACCCATCACGATGCCCTCGCGCCGCGGGTCGGCGCCGCCGAACCAGCCACCGGGCACGCGGGTGATGGCCTGCAGGCCGCTGGTCATGGCCTGTTCGCGCACCTCGGCGCCGCGCGCGCGCAGGGCCTGCACGGTGGCGGGCGTGAAGCGTTTTTCCTCGAGCAGGGTGGGGCCGTTGTTCGAGCCGAAATTGGGCAGGTTGATGGCCTGCTGCGCGTTCAGGCCCCAGCCCAGTGTGCCCACCAGGGTCTTGGCGGTGAAGTGGATGATCAGCGCGCCGCCCGGGCTGCCGGCGGTCATCACGAGCTGGCCGGTGGCCTTGTCAAACACCAGCGTCGGCGACATCGACGAGCGCGGGCGCTTGCCCGCCTGCACCCGGTTGGCGATGGGGCTGCCTTGCGCGTCGGCGGGGGCGAAGCTGAAGTCGGTCAGTTCGTTGTTCAAGAGGAAGCCGCCGCTGCGACCAGGCGTGGTCGTGACCATCTGGCGCGCGCCGAATTGGTCTTCGATGGTGGTGGTCATGGCCAGCGCCTGGCCGTAGCCGTCGACGATCGAGAGGTGCGAAGTGCCGAACTCGAGCTGCTCGGGCATCGGGGCCTGGGCGGACTTCTCGCCGCCGGGTGTGCCGGGCTCGGCCACCTTCATGCTTTGAGGGCCGATCAGGCGCGCGCGTGCCGCCAGATAGGCCGGATCGAGCAGGCTGTTCCAGCGGCCGGCCGGTGGGGCGGTGAAGTCGGGGTCGGCCACGTACTGGGCGCGATCGGCGAAGGCCAGGCGCGCAGCCTCGGTATAAAAGTGCAGCCAGTCAGCCGAGGGCAGGCCGTCTTGCAAAGGCATCGAGGCCGCGGGCGTGTGCTGCAAGATGCCCAGGATCTGGCCGATGGCGAGGGCGCCCGAGCTGGGCGGCGGAAAGCCGCACACCCGCCAGTCGCGCCCGCTGGCGCGCCAGTCGTGGCACAGGGGCGCCCGCTTTTGCGGCTGGTAGGCGGTCAGGTCGGACAGGGTCATCGCGCCGGGGTTGGTCGGGTGCTGGCGCACCTTGGCGACGATGGCTTGTGCGATCTCGCCCTCGTGCAAGGCGCGCGCGCCCTCGGTGGCGATGCGACGCAGGACCGCACCGAGTTC
>JBIKUT010000159.1:0-5452 GCA_044347465.1 Ramlibacter sp. | reverse complement strand
CGTCGTGGTGAGGCCCGCCGGCGCGAAGTCGCACAGGCCGTAGCCGCGCCGGCTGGCGTCGCCGAAAACGAAGTGCGGGTTCTCCGCCAGGCGCTGCGCTGTGAGTCGCGCGCTCGAATTCGCGCGCGAGCTGATGCTGGTGCCACAAAACTCGACGCCGATGCTCGCGCTCTCGGGCTTGGCGTAATCGGCTTTCACATGACCCACCCAGTTCTCGTGCACGTCACCTCCGAGCACCACCGGATTGGCTACACGCTGTCGCTGCAAAGCATCGGTCAGGCGCCGACGCGCCGGCCCATAACCATCCCACCCGTCGTTCCACAAACGCTCGCCCGGCCCCGGCAGGTTGTCGCGCCGACCGAAGAGGCCCTGCTGCCCGATCACCGTCCAGCCCGGGCTGCTACTCGCCAGCGTCTGCTCAAACCAGCGCTCCTGTGCGGCGCCCAGCAGCGTGCGCGCAGGATCGTCCCAGGCCTCGCAGCCTGTGGGGTCAATCGCCCCCGTGGCGCGCTGGGCCGTGCCGCAGACCTGCGGGTCCCGAAACTGGCGGGTATCGAGCAACAGCAAATCAGCCAACTGGCCGTAGCGATAGCGTTCGTGCAGACGCACGCCCACCCCGGCCACAGACCGCGCAAACGCCGAGGCGCGCAGCGGCATGTGCTCGTAGTAGGCCTGGTAGGCGGCGTTACGCCGCGCCATGAAGTCCTCCACGCCATTGAGGCCTGCAGGTCGGTTGTCGCCTGCATGCACACCGGCGTAGTCGTTTTGCACCTCATGGTCGTCCCAGGTCACCAGCCAAGGACAGGCCGCGTGCATGGCTTGCAGCTGCGGGTCGCTGCGGTACAGGGCATGGCGCTCGCGGTAATCGGCCAGGGTCAGGACGCGGGCCAGCGTGGGGAAATTGCGCACCGCGGCTGCGGCATTGGGGTATTCGTAGATGTAGTCGCCCAGAAACATCACGAAGTCGGGCTGGTCGTCGCGCATATGGCGGTAGGCCGCGAAGTGACCATGCTCCCAACGCTGGCAGGACGCATAAGCCACGCGCAGCCGTTTGACCGCCGCCTGGGGCAGCGGCAAGGTGCGGGTGCGCCCGGTGGGGCTGGTGATGCCACCGGCGATGAATCGATAAAAGTACCACCGGTCCGGGGCCAGTCCCTGCACCTCGGCGTGCACGCTGTGCGCGAGTTCGGGGCTGGCCACGGCCTCGCCGCGCTGCGCGATTTGCGTGAAGGCTTCGTCATGGGCCACTTCCCAGCGCACCGCGATGGGCGCCTCGCCCAGGCTGTCCAACAAGCCCGGTGCGCGCAGGCGCGTCCACAGCACCACGCCGTCCGGTGCGGGCGAGCCACTGGCCACGCCCAGGTTGAAGGGATCAAAGGTCCAACGCCTCTGGGCCCAGGCGCCTTGCGGCAACCAGGAGCCGGCCGCAGCCGCCGCCGCCAGTTGCAGCAAGCGACGGCGATCGGGCTGGGGGGTGCGAGAAAGAGGGGGAAAGGGGGTCATAGGCGGGCCGATTATGGTGCGCCCGCACCCGCCGCGCAGCCTCCCCGCGCGCTCAGGCCTTGGGCAGCTGCGCCTGCTTGCGATCGGCCACGATCCTCTGGCCGCTGGCGCGCTCGCCCACCCGCTTGAGGTAGGGCTTGTAGTCGACGCCCGCCGCGGCCAGAAGGTCTACGCCGTAGGCCTTCTGGGTCACCATGCCCACCAGGCCCAGGCTGTTGAAGGCCGACAGGTCGGCCTGGGTGAAGGTGTCACCCGCCACATACGGCGCGAAGCGGGCCAGCTGCTTGAAGCCCTGAATGGCGCGCTCGATCTGCTTGCGGATGCGGGCCAGATCGGCGTCAGACGGTGCGGGCATGCCGAAGAACGCCATGCCATACAGCTGGCGCGCCGTGATCTCCAGATGCCAGTCGATGAAGGTGGTGAGCTCGCGCACCTTGGCGGCGGCAAAGGGATCGGCGGGCAAGAGCGCTGGGGTCGGGTAGGCCGCTTCGATCCAGTCGACGATCACCTGGCTTTCGCACAGCGGGCCTTGAGGGGTCGTGAGGTAGGGGACCTTTTTCAAAGGCGACGCGGCCTGCATGCCGTCGGAAGGTTTCTGCGGCGCGTCGTAGGCCTCCTCAAATGGCACGCCCTTTTCGAGCAGGGCCATCTTGACCTTGTTGTAGTAGTTGGAGACGGGAAAGCCGTGCAAGGTGAGGGTCATGGGGTCGCTCCTGTCGAATGGGTCGAATCTGTCTCGGACGCAGTCTACGCAGTCCGCCCGCCGCGCCCTGGCGCGCAGGCGACGGGTCTCAATCGGGTGGATCGATCCGACCCAGGACCTGCAAGGGCCCGTTGCCGGCTGGCACGCTGACCACCAGGCCTTCGGCCGTCGAGGGCGAGACGCCGGTCAGGCCCTGCACATTGACCTGGTGGGTCACCACGACCAGCGCACCCGGGCCCCGCCACTGCCGCAGGATCTCGCGCGCCGCTGTGGTCTGGCGGACGGGATCGCCCTGGCCAGCGAAAAAGGAACCAAACGCCGGCTCCGCACGCGGCGTCGCACCCGTCAAAAGCAACTGCGCGGTCTCGCGGGTGCGGCACCAGGGGGAGTACAGAACGGCATCCACGCGGATCCCCCGCTGACGCAGGCGCTCGCCCAGTCGACGGGCCTGCGCACGGCCCTGGTCGTTGAGATTGCGCTGCGTGGCGCAATCGTCCAGGCGCATGCCGGGCGGATCGCCGACCCCGGGCGCATAGGCATGTCGAATCAGCACGATGGCACCCGGTCGGGCCAGGGCGGTCCAGCCGGCCTCGTCAGCGCGCAAGTCGGTGGCGCCCATCGCGCCAAGCGCCAAGAGCCCGGCAAGCCGCGCGATCTGGCGCCATCGGCTCCGCGGGGCTGCCACTTGGGGGAATGAGGAAGGGACAGGAGAGGGCACAGGCGAGCTCCGACGTCAGCCCAGTGCGCGCGCCAGGCGCGAGACGCCCTCTTCGATCTTGGCGACGTCGGCGGTCGCGAAACTCAGTCGCAGCGACGCCATGTCGGGGTCGGTCGCAAAAAACGGCGCGCCTGGCACGAAGGCCACGCCTTGTTCGATCGCGCGGCGCGCCAGCTCGCCCGCGTCCTGCAGCTTGCCGCCTTGGCCGGTCAAACGCGCCCAGAAGAAAAGCCCGCCCTCGGGCTGCGTGAACTCGATCGCATCACCCAGCTCGCGGCGCAGCGCCTGCCCCATGGCCTGCGCACGCTGCGCATAGACCTTGCGAACTTCCTCGAGCCGCGCAGGCATGCGGCCGGACTTCAGGTACTCGGCCGCGGTGGCTTGCGCAAAGGTGCTGGTGTGCGCGTCGCTAAATTGCTTGCACATGGTGGCGCGTGCGAGCAACTCAGGCTGCGCCACCATCCAACCCACACGCAGACCGGGACTCAGCACCTTGCTCAAGCTGCCGCAGTAGGCGACGAGGTCACGACTGCCCGGCACTTCATGCGACAGCGCCAGCAGGCTGGGCGGCGGCGCGTCGCCGAAGTACAGATCGCCATAGGGATCGTCCTCCACGATCAGCACCTGGTGCTTGACCGCCAGCGCCAGGATCTTGCGCCGACGCTCCAGGGACAGCATCGCGCCACTGGGATTGCCAAAGGAGGGAATCAGGTAGACGAACTTCGGGCGGTGCTCGGTGATCAAGGCCTCGAAGCGATCCACCTGCACGCCCTGCGCGTCGATCGGCGCGGCGATCACTTGCGCGCCATAGAGGCGAAAGCACTGGATGGTAGCCAGGAAGGTCGGGCCTTCGACGATGACCTTGTCGCCCGGATCGACCAGGGTCTTGCCCACCAGGTCCAGCGCCTGCTGGCTGCCGGTGGTGACGATCAACTGATTGGCCGCGATGTCCGAAACGCCCTTGGACTGCAGAAAGGACGCCAACTCGGCGCGCAGCGGCTCGTGGCCCTCGGTGGCGCCGTATTGCAAGGCGGCACCGGGGTTGTCGGTCAGCGCCTTCTGGCTGGACTCACGCAGGCCCGCCACGTCAAACAAAGCACTGTCCGGAAAACCACCGGCGAAGCTGATGATGCCGGGCTTGCCCAGGAGCTTGAACAACTCGCGGATGGCGGAGGTTTCGACGTTTTGCAGGCGGGCGGCAAAGGGCAGAGACATGGTGGCGGGGCGGTGTGAGGGCAAAGCGCGATGGTAGCGAGATCTAAAACCCGGCCACCAAGCCATCCCGCCGCGAATCGCTGGCGCAGACATAGCCTTCGACTTTCGGATCGCCCGCGCGCCAAATGAACTGGCCCGCACCAAAGTCCTGGTAGTTGTCGTTGATCACGCCCACTTGGTGACCCCGCGCGGCCAGCCCTTGCACCGTGACCGGATCCATCTGCTGTTCGACGTTGATCTCCAGGCCCGCGTTGTAACGCCAGCGCGGCGCGTCGCAAGCGGCCTGCGGGTGCTGGGCGTAATCGACCATGCGCACCAGCGTCTGCATATGGCCCTGCGGCTGCATATTGGCGCCCATCACGCCAAAGCTCATGACGGGCTGGCCGTCCTTCGTGAGGAAGGCCGGAATGATGGTGTGGAAGGGGCGCTTGCCCGGCGCCACCTGATTCGGGCCGGCCTCGAGGCTAAAGGCATGACCCCGGTTTTGCAGACTCACCCCGAACTGCGGCTCGACGCAGCCCGAGCCAAAGCCCAGATAGTTGCTCTGAATGAAGCTCACCATCATGCCGTTCTCGTCGGCAGCGGTCAGGTAGATCGTGCCGCCCTTGACCGGATTGCCCGCGCCGAAATCCTGGGCGCGCTTCATGTCGATCAACTTGGCGCGGCTGGCCAGGTACGCGTCATCCAGCATCTGGGCCGGCGTGACCTGCATGCTCGAAGACTCGGCCACATAGCGATAGACGTCGGCAAAGGCCAGCTTCATGGCCTCGATCTGCAGGTGCTGCGCATCGGCACCGTCCACCGGCATGCTCGCGACGTCAAAGTTCGCGAGGATTCCCAGCGCCATGAGCGCCGAAATGCCCTGGCCACTGGGGGGGATCTCGTGCAGCGTGTAGCCGCGATAGTTCTTGCCCAGAGGCTGCACCCACTCGGGGTGATAGGCCGCCAGGTCGCTGGCCTTGAGGTTGCCACCGTGCTGCGCAGAAAAACGCTCCAAGGCCTGCGCGATCTCGCCGCGGTAAAAAGCCTCGCCGCGCGTCTGCGCAATCGCGCGCAAACCCCGCGCCGCGCCCGGAAACTGGAACAACTCGCCCACCTTCGGCGCACGGCCCCAGGGCAGAAAGCTCTGCGCAAAACCAGGCAAGCCGCCCAGTTCTGGCGTGGCAGCCGCCCACTTTTGCTGGACCACCACCGGCATCAAAAAGCCCCGCTCGGCGATCTCAATCGCCGGCGCCATCAGATCGGCAAACGGCAGCTTGCCAAAGCGCTCGGACAGGGCCACCCAAGACGCCACCGCGCCCGGCACCGTCACC
>JBIKUT010000008.1:0-18559 GCA_044347465.1 Ramlibacter sp. | reverse complement strand
TTGCGTGACGCTAGGCCGCGCTTGCGTGCATCGGCGAGTCGGGCCGAAACAGGTTGCGCAACTCGTTGCTCAGCTCGGCAAACTGCGGCGATGCCAGCGTGTCCAGGGTGCGCGGCCGAGGCAGGTCGATCGTGCGGTCCATGATCACGCGGCCCGGGCGTCCGCTCATGACCAGCACGCGGTCGGATAGGAATACGGCTTCGGCAATCGAGTGCGTGATGAACAGCACCGACGGGCGCTTGTCCAGCCAGACGCGCTGCAGCTCCATCATCATGTTCTCGCGCGTCATCGCGTCCAAAGCCGAGAAGGGCTCGTCCATCACCAGCACCGAGGGGTCGCGCACCAGCGAGCGCGCCAGCGAGACGCGTTGCTGCATGCCGCCCGAGAGCTCGTGAGGAAAACTGTCGCGAGAGCCTTTGAGGCCGACCAGGTCGAGCAAGCGCTCGGCCTGCTCGCGGGCAGCGGCGTTGGACTGCCCCTTCAGGCGCAGGGGCAGCAACACATTCTCGAGCGCGCTCTTCCAGGGCAGCAGGGCCGCCTGCTGGAAGGCGACGCCCACATCGTCGCGCGCGCCGGTGCTGGCCACGCCGTCAAACGAAATGCGTCCGGTCGTGGGCTTGAGCAGCCCGGCGACCAGTTTCACCAGCGTGGACTTGCCGCAGCCCGAGGGCCCCAGCACCGAGACGAAGGACGAGGGCTGCACCACCAGGTCGAGCCGCTCCAGCGCCTGCACCGGCCCCTTGCGGGTGGGGTAAGCGACGCTGATGTCTTCCAGGCTTAGCAGCATGTCGATCGATTCATCACTTGGCTGCAGCGGCCGTGTCGCGCACCTTCTTGAGGTCGAAGTTGTGGAAATCGTTCACGAAGCGTGCGGTGAACAGCTTGGACAGGTCGAGGTCGGCGGTCGGGATCTGGTCGCCGTCCTTCATCTTCTGAATGATGTTCTTCCAGTCGCCGTCGGTGTAGCGGCCGAACTTGCCGTTGAAGGAGGCCATGTCGCCAATGCGGTAGGTGCCCTGGTTGACGGCCACGAAGGACTTGACCCATTGGGCTTCCGCGTCGGCGGCGGGCTTGGAGCTCGGATCGATCTTCCAGTAGGCGCGCACGCAGGCTTCGGTGTTGGCGATACAGGCGGCCAGCGATTTGGTGACGGCGCGGCCCATGCCGGCGACCAGCGCGGGGTTCTTCTGGATCAAGGCGTCGCTGGTGGCGATGCCGTTGGAGAACACGGTCTTGAATTCGGCCGGGATTTCCAGGCGGCGAATCGGCGTGCCGGATTGTTCCATCAGCACGTTTTGGGTGGCCGGCAGGTTCAGCGCGTCCACGCTGCCCGACTTCAGACGTTCCCAGGATGCGGCGCCCACGCCCACCGGCAGCACCTGCACGTCTTTCATCCAGGTCACGCCGGCTTGTTGCAGCATCAGACGCGACATCGGCAGGTTGCCCCAGCTGAGGGCGCCAACGCCGAGCTTCTTGCCCTTGAGGTCGGCCAGCGTCTTGATCGGGCTGTTGGCCAGCACCGTGAATTCAAAAATATGGCGGGGGTAGAAGTTGTAGAAGAACTTGATGGGGAAGGGCTCGCCCTTGGCGGCGGCAATGATCGCCAGGTCGGGGCTCATGATGCCGAACTCGACCGAGCCGTTGGCGACCTGGGGCATCAGCACCGCGGTGCCCTGCACCGAGACGTACTCGAGCGCGAGCCCTTCTTCCTTGAAATAGCCCAGCGTGTCGCCGAACGGAATCGCGGCTTCGACCGCCGACCAGGCCGGCGGGTAGCCGATACGGACCTTTTGCAGGGTCTGCGCGTGAACGGCTGCGGCGCCGGTCATCGCGAAGGCCGCCAAAAGGGCGGTGCGCAGTGTCTGAGCGAGGTTCATGGGAACACCTTTTTTGAGAGCAGTTAAGAAGGAGTTGTTACATCGACGTCAGGTCTACCCGACCTCGCGGGGTCTTCAGCCCCAGGCGCAGGTAAGCGGCGTCAGCCAAATGCAAGTCAATCGGCACGCCGAGATCCTGCCACAACGCTCGAAGCGCTTCCGAAGAGGGGTGTCCGGCCTCGATCTCGAGCGTTTCAAACCCCTGCGCCAGCCGGGTGGACGGGTGGGGCGTGTGGAGCCAGTCGATGAAAAAGGGCGCGAAGAGTCCGTAGTGGTTGTCGTCGGGTACCAGCAGGCGCCAGCGCAGGGTGGTGCCGGCCGGCGTGATGCGGTGCATGTCCTGCACCTGCGCAGAGATGCCCACCTTGGCGTAGATGCGCACGAGGTGATCGAGGTCCGCGCCGGTCGCGTCCATGATGAAGCGGTGCAGGCAAGGGCGTGGCAGCTGCGCGATGCCTGCGCGCAAGTCGCTGCGCGCCGCGGAGGTGGGATCGGGCGCAATCAATTCCAGGTACATCGGGCCCGTGCTGCCGACCAAGCGGTTGTGGGTGCCGATCTGCGGGTGCTGCCCGCCGGGCTCCGCCTCGACCCCGGTCAAGGCGGCGAAGCCTTGGGACAGGACGTCCAGGTCGGGGCCGGCGTACATGAAGTGGTCGATGTTCATCCCTGTTCCACGGTTGACTTTGGACGCAGAATACATCGTTACCTGATGCCTATTCGAGACGTACACCACGGAGCCCGCGCCACGAACAGCATTGCCGTGACGGATGCACTGGCGCCCTTGGGTGCTGCCGTCGACTAGCATCCCCCCACTCCCTCACCCCCACGTAGGGGGCAGCCTGATTGAGCGGGCTGCCAATTCAACTTGAAGCAGGAACTCGCATGAACGCATCCACCCACAAACCCAAAGTCGCCTTCATCGGCCTGGGCATCATGGGCCAGAGCATGGCCGGACACCTCTTGGCCGCGGGCCATCCCCTGTCCGTCTACAACCGCAGCCCCGAGAAAATGGCGGCGCTGGTGGCGCGTGGCGCCCAAGCCTGTACGTCAGTAGCCCAGGCGGTGGCTGACGCCCAGGTGGTGATTACCATGCTGGGCTATCCGCACGATGTCGAGGAAGTGTGGCTGGGGCCGCAAGGCATCGTGGCGAGTGCGCGGTCGGCCTTGCTGATTGACACCACCACGTCGAGCCCCGAACTCGCGCAGCGCTTGGCTCGCGAAGGTCAGGCCGCCGGGCATCGGGTGCTGGATGCGCCGGTGTCGGGCGGCGATATCGGCGCCCGTGAAGCCAAGCTGTCCATCATGGTGGGCGGCGAGCCTGCGGTGTTCGAAGAGGCGCTGCCCGTGTTGGGTTGCATGGGAAGCAACATCCGCCTCATGGGGCCGGCAGGTGCCGGGCAACACACCAAGATGGCCAACCAGCTGGTGATTGCCTCCACGATCATGGGCGTGTGCGAGGGGCTGGCCTACGCGCAAGCGGCGGGCCTGGATCCGACCGCCGTGCTTCAAGCCATTGGGGCGGGGGCGGCGGGTAGTGCGCAGATGAACATGATGGGGCCGAGGATCGTCAAAGGTGACTTTGCGCCCGGGTTCTTCATCGAGCACTTTCTCAAGGATCTGGGCATCGCCCTGGCGCAAGCCGAGCGCTCCCAACTGCAGCTGCCGGGGGCGACCTTGGCCAAGTCCCTGTATGACCAACTGTCTGCGCGCGGCCACACCCGGTCAGGGACGCAGGCCCTGTTCAAGTACTACGCGGAGCCCAAGACATGAGCATGGAGTTCAGCGGGGAGTATCGAACCCCGGTGGGTCGCGAGCGGGTCTGGGCCGCGCTCAATGACCCTGATGTCCTGCGCCGAAGCATTGCGGGGTGCAGCGAGTTGGAGCGCGCCGAGGGCGATCAATTCAAGGCGGTGGTCACGGCGCGCGTGGGTCCGATTGCCGTGAACTTTCGCGGCACGGTCCGATTGGAGGACATCGATCCGCCCCAGGGCTACACCCTGACCGGGCAAGGGCAGGGGGGCGCTGCCGGGTTTGGTCAGATGACCGCTTGGGTGACGCTCGAATCCGTGAGCGAGCAAGAGACGCTATTGCGTTATCGCGCGCAAGCGGTGGTGGGCGGCAAGCTCGCCAGTGTGGGCAGCCGCTTGGTGCATGCTCCACAACCCCAGCTATGACTTCAACGACGAACTCATTCCTGTGGGGGGGCACCTTCTGGTCGCATCTGGCGCGGCGCTGGTTGTCCGCGCCACGGTGACGGGGCTTTTATGCCCGCTGAATCAGCTCAATCTTGTAGCCGTCCGGATCCTCAATAAAAGCAATCAGCGTGGCGCTGTGCTTCATCGGACCCGGTGCTCGCACGATGTTCACGCCAAATTCCGCCAGATCGGCACACACTGCTTGAATGTCCGTCACGGCAATCGCGATGTGGCCCCACGCCGTTCCCTGCGCGTAGGGCTCGGTCTGGTCCCAGTTGTGGGTCAATTCGAGCACCGTCGAGTCATCTTCGGCGCCATAACCCAGAAAAGCGAGCGTGAACCGCCCCGTCGGATAGTCCTGTCGACGCACCAACTGCATGCCCATGGCTCCGATGTAGAAGTCCAGCGAGCGTTGCAGGTCCATCACCCGCATCATGGTGTGCAGGATTCGCGTGGGACGCTCCGTCAAGTCCATGCGCGGGTCTGCGCTCGTTTGGGTGCTGATCTCGTAGTCCATGATGTTCCCCCGGGTGCGGTTGCCTCAGTTCAGCGGGCAGCGATCACATCGATTTCGACCTTCCATTCCGGCTTGACCAGACCAGACACATACACCAGCGTCGATGCGGGCTTATGGCCATTAAGCACGCCGGTGCGCACCTTCACGAAGGTCGCGTAATCCGCGCGATCCACCAAATAGATGGTGGTCTTGACGATGTCCTGCAGCGTCATGCCAGCTTCGCCCAGGATGGCGGCGATGTTGGCCCACGTCTGACGTGTCTGCGCCTCGAAGTCGGCACTGGCGACGCCCTTGGCATCGATGCCGATTTGGCCGGCGACATACAGGGTGGCCTGCGGCGCCTTGCACAGGATGCCGTTGGAATACGAGGCGGGTTCGCCGCCCATGGACGCGGGATTGATACGTGCGATGGTCAAAGTGTTCTCCTTGTGATGAACCGTGGAATGGATCGGTCGGGGTGGGTAGGCGGTGTCCGGGTCGGCTGCATCAATTGATGAAGCCGGCCGATGGATGCGCCCGGGGAAACTTGCGGATGTAGTTCAGGAATTTGCCGAGGGACTTGTCGGCCCGCGTGAGCAAGCCCTGTCGGTAGTGAATGGTGTTCAGGATGTCCTTGTCCTCGCCCACGGTGCGGCGGCTGATTGCCAAAACCGACTCCAGATGCTCCGCCGACTTCGGTCCAGCCAGCACCAGGCTGCAGCTGAAGACGTTGTGTTGGCCGGGGCGCGGCAGGCTAAATCCCGTCACGTTGCAACGCCAGAAGCCGTCGTACATGCCCCAGCGATAGAACACGCTCGTGCCGCGGATGCCGGCGGTGTTCTCGATCGGAACATCGCCTTGGTGAAGGCCGCGGTAACTGAACTCGAAGCCGAAGTCGTACCACTTGACCAGTTCGTGGGGCTCCTCGGCCTCGAACTTGATCTTGTGCACCACTTTCAGGTGCTGCATATCGGGCGTGTTGGCAGCAAAGATCCAGGGGTCGCAGTGCAAGGTCGGACCAAACCGATACGCCGTCGACACCAGCTCGCTGTCCGCATAGGGCAGCTGCGGCAGGTCAAACAAGGGCTCCTCGCCGTTGAACACCCAGACGATCCCAAAGCGTTCCTGCACCGGGAACATGAACAAGCAGGCGGACTTGGGCGGCGGATCGCCGATGCCGGTCTTGACGCAATAGCCGTCGGCGTCGTATTCCCAGTGGTGAAAGGCGCATTGCACCCGCCCGTCGACGATCTTGCCCACCGACAGGTCGGCCCCCACATGTGGGCAATAAGCGCTCATGGCCCGTACCGTCCCGTCAGGAGCGCGGAACACCACAATCTTGCCGTCCAGAAAGTCCAGGCCCAGGATCTGCCCGGGCAAGACCTCGCTGCCCAGGGCCACGGGAAACCACGATTGCGTGAAGACGCCGTCGTCGCCCTCGGCGGGCATACGCAGAAAGTGCGGCGGCGTGCGCGGCGCTCGCGCAGCTGACGAATTGGCGGGCATGCGGATGGTGTGTTCGTCCATGATGGGTCTCGAGGGTCTCGCAAGCGGGTCTAGCGGGGGATGTCCAAGGTCAGACCTGCCAGTTCAGGGGTGATCTGGATCTGGCAGGACAGGCGTGAGGTGGGTGTTACGCCCGGCAGGCTGGCCAGCATGGCGCGTTCGTCCTCTTCCGGCGCGGGTAGGCGCGATTCCCAGCCCTCGCGTAGCTGCACATGGCAGGTGCCGCACACGAGCGAGCCCTCGCACGAGGCCTCGATGTCAAAGCCGGTGGCCTTCAGGGCCAGCATCAGCGAGGCACCCACCTGCGCTTCGAACGCAAAGCCGTCGGCCTCGCAGCGTACGGTTTCTCGGGGGGATTCCATGGGCAGCACCTCAGCCCGCCTCAGACAGCGTGGCGCCGGCTGCCTCGCGCCGCTCCCAGAACACGACCCGCGCCTGCACCCAACGCACCAGGCTGCTGGCGGTGATGCCAATGATCGACAGCGACACCACCGACGCGAACATGGTGGCCACATCAAAGGCGAGGGTCGAGGACTGAATCAGGTAGCCCAGACCTTCCTTGGAGGAGACGAATTCGCCGACGACCGCGCCGATCAGCGCCAGTACCACGCCAATTTGCAGGCCCGCGAAGATCGAGCCGGCAGCCGAGGGCAGCTTGACCTGACGAAACACGTGCAGCCGCGACGAGCCGAAGGCCTTGTACAGGCGCAGCAGGTCGGGGTTGGCCGACCGAAAGCCATAAAAGCTGTTGATGAAGACCGGGAAGAAGCAAATCAGCGCCACCAGCACCATCTTCGAGCTGACGCCGAAGCCGAACCAGACGATCAGCAGCGGCGCCAGTGCCACCTTCGGGATCGATTGAATGGCGACGACGATGGGCATGAGGGTGCGTTCGATCCAGCGCGATTCGGCCACGATGGCGCCAGCGATCAAGGCGATGGTGCAGCCGATGCCATAGCCCACCACCACTTCATAGAGGGTGGTGACCAGATGCTTCCAGTAGGTGCGCTCGGTGACGTAGCCCGCCCACAGGGCGGTCCCCACATCAGCGGGCCGCGGCAGCAGATAGGTCGGCACCTGCAGCCAGACGACGGCGCGGTCCCAGGCCAGGAGTAGGAGGGCCACTGCCGTCAACGGCAGCAGGATGGCGAGCAGCCGGTCTTTCATGAGCGGGTCTCCGGTTCGCTGGCCGGCGCGCGAAAGTGGGCGCGTAGGCGGTTGCAGATGGCGTTGAATTCGGGTGATCCCAGCGTGTCCAGTCGGCGCGGGCGTGCGATCGGCACCTCGATCACCTCGATCACCGTACCCGGTCGCGCCGACAGGACGACCACGCGATCGGCCAGATACACGGCTTCCGGAATGGAGTGCGTGATGAACAACACCGACTTGCCGCTTTGCATCCACATCGCCTGCAACTCGTCGGTCATATGCTCGCGCGTCATCGCGTCGAGTGCGGCAAAAGGTTCGTCCATCAACAGCAGCTGTGGGTCGTGCATGAAGCCGCGGGCGATGCCCACCCGCTGCTGCATGCCGCCTGAGAGTTCGTGGGGGTAGTGGTTCTCAAACCCCTCGAGTCGGACCATTCGAATGAGTTCGCGCGCGCGGGCCCGATGGTCGTCCACAGACAGGCCCATCGCCTGCATGGGCACCAGTACGTTTTCGAGCACGGTCTTCCAGGGCAGTAGCGTGGGCTGCTGGAACACGATGCCCACATCGCGGCGCGGCGTGCTCACAGGTTCGCCGCAAATCGCCACCTGGCCACCGGAGGGTGCCAGCAGCCCGGAGGCGATATTGAGCAGCGTGGACTTACCGCATCCCGAGGGCCCCAGAACGGCGACGAACTCGCCGTCCGCTACTTCCAGGCTCAGGTCACGCAGTGCAGTCAATGGCCCCCGCGCCGAGGCGTAGGTGACGGTAAGCTTCTCAATCGAAAGGCGCGGTGCCGTCATGGCTTCCAGGCCCGAGCCTGGCGGATCACCGCTTGGGGGTCGAATTTGTTGTATTCCGCGACCAACTCGTTCGTGTACAGCGAGGACATGGGGATGTTCTCGTTCGTCACTTCGCCGCCTTCCTTCAGAGCGGAGATGAGCAGCTTCCAGTCCCGATCGGCATAGGCGCCCCACTGGCGGGGTTCGCCCGTTCGGAAGTAGGTGACGTTGTCGATGCGTGGCTTCATGATGGCCAGCTCCTTGCGCAGGATCTCGGCCTCGGTGCCGACCTTCGGCTTTTGCTCGGGATAGTGCTTCCAGAAAGCCTGCAGGCAACCGGTCATATTGGCCTCGCAGGCCACCGAGCCCTTGGATACCGCGCGGCCGAAGCGGGCAATCAGTTGCGGATTGTCTTTGAGCAGCTTGTCGGTGACTTCAAAGCCGTGGCTGGACATGCCCTGAAACTCCTTGGGCATCTCCAGGCGGCGAATGGGCGTGCCGCTGACCTCCAGCGCGGCGTGGGCGCTGTCCCAAAGGTTCAGGGCTTGGATCTGGTTGGTCTTGAGCGCCTGAAAGGCCTGCCCGCCAAAGCCGACCGGCTGCAGGTTCACCCCTTTCCAGTCCACGCCCGATGCAGCCAGGATGGCTCGGGTGGTGTAGACGTTGCCCGACCCCAGGGACACCACGCCGATGCTCTTGCCTTTGAGGTCTGCAAGCGTGCGCACGGGGCTGTCGGCGGTGACGGCGAACTCCCATACCGAGTTGCGCAGGTAGTTGTAGACGAACTTGAGGGGGAAATTCTGTTTACCCGGCTGGCGTGCGATCACCAGGGGCTCCATGCTGGCACCGGCCGCATGGATCTGACCCGACAGCAGCTGCGGAATGATCACGCTCGAGCCAGAGAGCGGCACCAGTTCGACCTGGATATTTTCTTGGTCGAAGTAGCCCAGTTCCTTGGCGAAGACGAAGTTCGCGATCGCGGAGCTGATGGCCGAAGGCACGCCATACACAAACTTGTCCTGGGCCGCAGCAGGCACGGCCAGCGTGGCCAGCAGCGTGGCCGCTGCGATGTGGGCAATGGAACGTCGAAGCATGTCAAGTCTCCTGGTGGGGGTTGAAGCGAAAAGGGGTTTCATGGGTGACGGGCGTCGCGGGCCCGGCGCAGTGCGCGCGCCGTGACGGCAATGATCATGTCGACCTTGGCGGCGTTATCGCGCAGGGGCAGCGCGCCATAGACCACCTTGCGCGCGACCGCTTCGATACGCGCATCGCTCAGGTCGGCGCCTGCAGCGAGCAAGGCACGCTCGGCATGGACAGCTCGCATCGGCAGGGGCGATACGGCGCCCAGCGAGATCCGGGCGCCGGTGAGCGTATCGCCCGTCCACGTCAGGCGAACGCCGGCTGAAGCCTCAGCGAAATCGCCGCGCCACTGGGCGTACTTCTCATAGACCTGAGTGGCGCTGGCCACTCGCGGGATCTCGATGGCGACGATGATCTCCTGGGGCGACACGGTGGTTTCGCCCGACCAGCGATAGAAATCCGCCATCGCGATCCGGCGCGCACCGGCCTGGCCCTGTACCAGCACCTGGGCGTCCAGCGCGGTGAGCGCGGGCGCGAGATCGGCCACGCAGGGCGCCGCGCAGCGACCTGCGCCCAGGATGGAGTGGTGACGGCTGTCACCGGAAACTGCGTAACAGGGGCAGGACACACCGCCGTTCTTGTAGCAAGGCAATGCGCTTCGAAAAAACCAGCAACGTTTCTCCTGCGACAGATCGCCGGCCACGGTGGCCACGTTGCGGATCTGACGGGTGGCGATCAGGTCGGCGGCCTCGCACAGCCCGGGCAGGGCGGCGCGCAGGGCGGCGTGGTCGGTCAGATCGGCCAAGGTGACTGCCGCACCGATCCGAACTTGGTGTTCTTCGATCGTGATCCCGCCCAGGCCCGCCGTGCGTGATATGTCGACGACGACATCGGGTGCATAGACGCCTTGTCGGATACCAGGCAGAACATCCGTACCGCCCGCGATCAGCTTGACTCGGCGGTCGGTCGGTCGCAGCAGCTGCAGCGCGTGGGCTATGTCGTCTGCGCGCGCGTAGTCCCAGGTGGACACGCGGGGCTTGGGCGTGGAGAAGGTCTCGCCCAGCTTCTTCATGGCGGGAAACAGGCCGCGCGGATAGAGGTGGCGAGCGGTCGCCACTTCCAGGTTGTAGGGCCGCATCCAGGGCCGTAGCTCGGTCTTGCGCGCTTGCTGGCGTCGCAGCGCCGCCAGCATCTTGTGCGGGGTGATCGGCAATGTGCGAAACCGGATACCGGTCGCATGTGCCACGGCGTTGGCAATTGCCGCGACGGTGGGATTGATGGAGACCTCGCCGCTAGACTTCGCGCCCAGCGGGCCGCGCGGGTCATGGGTCTCGATGTAACCCGTCTCGATCTCGGTGGTCTCGAAGATGCGCGGCACGCGGTAGTTGATCAAGGAGGTGTTCACAGGTCGTCCGTGGTCGAACACCAGGTCCTCTGACAAGGCCATGCCGATGCCTTGCACGATACCGCCATGCATCTGCCCGTCCAGCGAGGCTTCGTTAATGACGCGTCCCACGTCTTGCACCGCCACCACCTTGAGTACTTTCACATGGCCGGTCTCGGGGTCAACCTCGACCTCCGCGGCTTGTGCGCCGAATGCATAGGTCGCCGAATAGTTGCCATAGCCGGTCTTGGGATCCGGCGCAGGCTGATCGAGCTTGTGATGGCCATTGACCTTGAGCGGGCCGGTGAGGGCGGCGATCTGGGCCCAGGTCAGATGTTCATTGGCATCGAGGCGTACGCCGTCGTCGACAAATCGGATGTCATCGGCGGCGATGCCGCGCTGGGTAGCGAGCTGCTCGCGCACCTGCGCCATCAGCAGGTTCGAGGCATCGATGGCCGCGGCACCGGCCATGAAGGTGACGCGCGATGCGGCACTGCCCAGGTCGTCCGGCGCATCGTCGGTGTCCATGTGCAGCACATCGATGGCCGCGACGTCCAGGTCCAGGGTCTGTGCGACGAACTGGGCCAGCGTGGTGTTTTGCCAGGTCCCGCAGTCGGCGTTTTGGGTCGCCAGCAGGAAGCGGCCGTCGGGCCGCAGCTCCAGGCTCACGTTCGCGAAGTTGCCCTCGGCGTAGAGGATGCCGACACTGGGATTGATCATGGCGGCCACCCCGACACCTCGCCACGGCTTGGGATGGGCGCGCTTGTCCTGCCAGCCGATGCGCCGCTCGACCTCTTGCAGGCAATCGACCAGACCGCAGGTGGAGATCTCGAAGCCCTGCGGTGTCACATCGCCCGGTTGATTGGCAATCTCGATGCGGTAGGCGATCGGGTCCTTGCCCAGGACATGCGCCAGTTCGTCGATCTGCGTCTCCAGTGCCCAGATGATGTGCGGGGCGCCCATGCCGCGGTAGGAGCCGCCCGAGACCTTGTTGGTGTAGACCAGCTTACCGTCGAATTCGACCGCCCCGACCTGATAGAGATTGGCGGTTCGCTGTCGCACGGCGGAAACATAGGCGGGCCCCATGTGGGTGAAGGCGCCGTTGTCCACCAGGTAGTGATTGCGCCGCGCCAGAATCTTGCCGTCGGCAGCGACCGCGGTCTTCAGGGTCATGGTCTTGCCGTGATCCGTCTTGCCGCTGATGAATTCTTCCTTGCGTGACAAGACGATCTTCACCGGCGCGCCGGCAGCGCGCGAGAGCAATGCCGCGATACCAATCGGCTCAGGGGCCTGCGACTTGCCGCCAAAGCCGCCGCCAATCTCGATGGCATGCACGCGCACCTGCTTGCGATCCAGCGCCAGGATGTGCGCTATCTCCTTGCGTACGAAAAACGGCGACTGCGTTCCCGCCCAGATGTCCATGTGCTGCGCCGCCGAGTCCCAGGTCGCGACGACCGCATTGGTCTCCATGCACACGGGTGCCACGATGCCGTGGGTGTAGGTGCCTTCGACGGTGTGGGCGGCCTGCGCGAAGGCGGCTTGGGTGTCACCCCATTCGGCCAGGGTGTGCTGTGCCACGTTGGGTGACAGTCCGTCCTTTTGATGCAGCACGGGTGCACTTGTCGCCAGCGCCTCGTGCACGTCGTAGACAGGCTTGAGGACTTCGTAGGTCACCTCGATGGCGGCAGCGGCGGCTTGTGCATGTTCCAGCGTGTCGGCGGCCACGGCCGCCACCTCTTCGCCGACGAAGCGCACGATCCCGCGGGCAAAGGGATAGCGATCGGCGTACCGCGGTCCGGCGTGCAGGTAACGCACATCGGCCTGCGTCCCGGTTAAGACGGCGGCGACCCCCGGCATGGCGGCGGCACGCTCGGTGTCGATGGCGACGATGCGCGCGTGGGGATGCGGGCTGCGCAAGATGGCGCCCCACAGCATGCCGGGCAGAGTGTAGTCGTGCGTGTAGATGGCTCGGCCGGTGACCTTGGCCAAGGCTTCTTTTTGTGGCGCTGTGGCCTTGCCTATATGGCGCATGGTCAGGTCGCCGCGCGCTGCGCCAAGGCGTTGGCGGCTTCGATGATCTTGCTGTAGCCGCTGCAGCGGCACACATTGCCTTGAAGCGCCACCCGGATCGCATGCTCGGTGGGCGACGGGCACTGCGCGAACAGTGCCGACAGCGACATCACCACACCGGGCGTGCAAAAGCCGCACTGGAAGGCGCCATGGTCGATCAGGGCCTGCTGGATGGCCGACAGCGTCCCGCCGTCTTCGGCTTGAGACTCGATCGTGCGGATCTGGGCGCCCTCGGCCCGCATGGCGGGCACCAGGCAGGCGCACACTGCGCGGTCGTCCAGGAGCACGGTGCAGGCGCCGCACTCGCCAGCGTTGCAACCCACCTTCGTGCCGGTGAGGTTCAGAGCGTCACGCAGCACCTGGGCCAGGCTGTCGCAGCCGCGGGCTTGTACGGGGTAAGTGTTACCGTTGACCATTAGTCGGATCTCGCGCGGTACCAGGCTCACCAAAAGTTCCTTGTTCGCTGATCAGCCGGGTTGTCGACCGGGACTCAGCATTAGGATACGTGGACACGCAGTGCTACGGAACCCCTTTCGGGGTGACAAAAAATGGGTCTGGACAAGCAAAAAACTTGGGCTGCTGACAAAGAGGCATCGACCACGGCCAAGACCCACGCGCGCGTGTTTCGCCGCAAGCGGCTGCCGCCGCTGAAAGCGCTCAAGGCCTTTGAGACGGCGGCCCGTCTGGGTAGCTTCGCGCGGGCGGCCCAGGAGCTGTATGTGACGCAGACGGCCATCAGCCACCAGATCAAGCTATTGGAAGAACATCTGGGCTGCCTGCTGTTTGAGCGACGGCCCAATGGGCTGGCCCTCACGCCGCAAGGCCACGCGATCTATCCCTCGATCTTGGCCGGGTTCGAGCATTTCGAAGCGGCGATGACCCTGCTGCCCCGCCCGGTACCCGCCGCGGCGCAGGTGCTGGTGGTGAGCGCCTTGCCCTCGTTCACGCAGGAATGGTTGATGCCGCGTCTGGTGGACTTTCGTGCACGTTGGCCGGAGATCGACGTATTGATTCAGACCGACTACCACATGGCCGACCTCTCCGGGGAGGGCGCCGACGTGGCGATTCGCTTCGGGCGCGGGGGCTTTGGCGACGACCTGCGCGCCGATCTGCTGTCGACGGAGACCGTCACCCCGGTGTGCAGTCCATCGCTGTTAAAGCGAAGGGTAGGGGACTATGCGCCGCAGGAGCTCGCCTCGTTCACGCTGCTCAATTCGACGGTACGCATGGTGCACGAACCCTGGATGTCCTGGGACCTGTGGCTGGAGGAAGTGGGCATGGATGCCAGCGATGTCGCGACGGGCCCGCGCTTTTCCGACCCGTTGTTGATTCTGCGTGCCGCGATGGCCGGCGGTGGCATGGTGCTGGGTCGCAGCATGCTGGTGCATGACCACTTGCAGGTCGGGCGGCTGGTCGCGCCCTTCCGGGACTGGGTCAAACCGATCTTGTCGTCCTATTACGTGGTGAGCACCAGCGAAAAGGCCAAGTTAGAGCGGGTGACCGTGTTTCGTGAGTGGTTGCTGGAGACCGCGCGCAGACAGGCGCCGAGTGCCGTTCAGGCGAGCTAGCCGACGATCGCTCGCCTGTCCGGGGCAGGCGCCCCTCATTCCGACTTCACCCCGGCGGTCTTGACCACCTTGGCCCATTTGTCGACCTCAGACATCAGGTAAGTGCGCGCCTCGGTGGGCGACGAGGTCCAGGCTTCAGCGCCTTGCTCCTGCATCTGCTGCTTGACGTCTGCGCTGTTCAAGGCGCGATTGAGTTCGGTGTTGAGCCGGGCGATCACGGCGGGCGGCGTGCCTCGGGCGGCGTACAGGGCATGCCAGTTGTCGGCTTCGAAGCCCGTCAGACCGGCTTCACTCACCGTCGGAATCTCCGGTGCTGCCGATGAACGCTTGGTGGATGTGACGGCCAGTGCCTTGACCTTGCCCGCACGAATCTGCGGCATGGCCGGTGGCATGCCGGCAAAGAACAGATCGGTCTCACCCGCCAGCACCGACTGGGTGGCGGGGCCGCCGCCTTTGTAGGGGATGTGGGCCAGCTTGACCGCCCCCATCAACTGGAACAACTCGCCCGACAGATGCTGCGGGCTGCCATTGCCGACCGACGCGTAATTCAACTTGCCCGGATTTTTCTTGGCCAGTGCGAGCAGGTCGGCCAGGCTATTGACCCCGAGGGCTGGCTTTGAGATCAGCACCAGCGGGACGGAGGCGACCATGCCTACCGGCTCGAAATCACTGGGCGCAAAACCCAGTCCGGGCTGCATGCTGGGCGCAATCGCCACCGAGACCGTTGCCATCAACAGCGTGTTGCCATCGGGCTCGCCCTTGGCCACTGCCTGCGCTGCGATATTGCCGGACGCGCCGGCTCGGTTCTCGACGATCACCGGCTGGCCCGTGTTTTCAGTGAGCTTCTTGGCCAGGATGCGGGCCAGGATGTCAGGCGCTCCGCCCGGGGCAAAGCCCACCACGATACGAAGCGGCTTGGTGTTCGCTGCTTGCGCGAAGCACACCGTGGGCACGAGGACGCTGGCGGTCAGGGCGAGGGCAGATAAATATCTTTTCACGGCGTGGCTCCTTGGGAGGTTGAACGATCAGGGGCTGAATGGATGGCAGACAAAATCCGCTGCGGTGTCGCAGGCAGGCAGGACAGCGATGCGCCCAGCGGGCGCAAGGCGTCGTTGATGGCGTTGAGGACTGCAGCCGATGCGCCGGCAACGCCAGCCTCGCCCGCGCCTTTGGCCCCGAGCTCGGAGGTGGCGGTCGGCGAGCAGGTGTGACCCACCTCGATGTCAGGCATCTCGCGCGCCAGCGGCACGTGGTAGTCGGCCAGGGTGCTATTGAGCAATTGCCCCTCGGGGCTGTAGAGGCACTGCTCGTACAGCGCGGCGCCGATGCCTTGCACCACGCCGCCGCGCACTTGTTCGTCGACTAGCAGGGGGTTGATGACCGTGCCGCAGTCTTCCACCACCCAATGCCCCAGCAGGCGCACATCGCCGGTTTCGGGATCGACCTCGACATGGCTGCCTTGGATGCCGTTGGTGCAGATGCCGTCATAGGTCCGCTGGGCGTAGCTGGCGTGCACCGCCAGTTCGGGGGTGAAGCCCGCCGGAATCTTTTCGGTGTTGAAGTGCGCGATGCCCGCCAGATCCTGCAGGGACAGGCGGGGCTGCGCCGAGCCGGCATCCACTACCTGGCTGTCGCGGATTTCGAGGGTGGTGGCGTCGCAGCCCAGGAAAGCGGCGGCGAAGGCGAGGATGTTGCGACGCAGGGTCTTAGCGGCCTGCAAGACCGCTTCGCCGCCGATGCCGGTGCCCCGCGATCCCCAGTTGCCGCCCCCATAGGGCGCGACATCGGTGTCGCCCAGGCTGACCCGGATGGCGTCGATCGACACCCCCACCGCCGTGGCCACGATCTGCGCGCAGACCGTGGTCGCGCCCTGACCGAATTCGTTGATGCTCGCGGTGCAAAAAATCGCGCCTGTGGGCAACAGCCGTAAGGCACAGGTGTCCTGCGAGGCGATGGCCACGCCGCCGCGGCCGTAGGTGGCCGACGAGGGGTTGGACATCTCTAGAAAGCAGGCCAGCCCGATGCCGCGCAAAACGCCCTGCGCGCGTGCAGCCGCCTGCGCTTGGCGCAGGTCCGAATAGTTCATCAGCGTCAGCAGCTGGTCGTGCGCTTCATGCTGGGACAGGCGCTCTAGCACCGGACCGGTCACCAGCTTCTTGGGGAAGGACTCGGGCGCAATGTAGTTGCGCCGACGAAACTCGGCGCTGTCCATGCCGATGGCGGCCGCTGCCTGTTCGACCAGGCCCTCAGTGACCAGGCAGGCCACTGGATGCCCCACCGAGCGGTATTGCCCGTACATGGCCTTGTTTTGAAACACCACGCGTGTGCTACCCCGGTAGACGTCTACCCCGTAGGCGGCGCCCACCAGATTGATCACCTGCCGACCCTCGTTGACACCGCCACGCGGGTAGCTGGCAAAGGGTCCGAGGCTTTGCAGGTCGTCCATCTCGATCGCCTGGATCTGGCCAGCCTTCGACACCGCCATGCGCGCATGCACCCTGTGGCCACGCGCATGGAAATCCGACATGAAGGATTCCATCCGATCGGCCACGAACTTGACGGGTCGTCCCAGCTTCTTCGAGAGGGCCACGGTGGCCATCTCGTCGCCATAGACGTGGATCTTCAAGCCGAAGCTGCCGCCCACATCGGGCGCAATCACACGCACCTGGCTCTCGGGCACCTCCAGGTGGTGCGACAGCATCCAGTGCATCATGTGCGGCACCTGCGTCGAGTGCCACACGGTCAGTTGACCATCGCCCGGGTTGAAGCTGGCCAAGATAGACCGTGGCTCCAGGGTGACATGGGTGTGACGGCTGGTGGTGAAGGTGGCTTCGACGACCGCGTCGGCCTGCGCGAACGCCGCATCGACGGCGCCGCTTTCCACCTGCCGTTGCCAGCACAGGTTGGTGCCCAGCTCGGGATGAATCAGGGGTGTGTCGGGCCGCAAGGCGGTTTCTTCATCGACCACAGCCGGGAGTTCTTCCCAGTCGATTTCGACCAGGGCGGCGGCGTCTTCGGCCTGGGCCCGCGTGGTGGCCACGATGGCCACGACCGGTTCGCCGTTCCAGCGCACGCGCTCCATCGCCAGCGGCCACTGGGGCATGGACTGCATCCCCTCCAAGTGGGAAATCACGCCCACCCAGGGCCGGCACAGGCCGGCCAGCTCGGGCCCGGTCATGGCGCACAGCACGCCGGGTGCTTGGCGCGCCAGCTCGGTGTCAATGCGCAGAATCTGCGCGTGGGCGTAGGGGCTGCGTACAAACACGGCGTGCGCCATACGAGGCAGGACCACATCGTCGACGTAGCACCCCTTGCCCTCCAGCAGCCGGCGCAGATCCTTGCGGGGAAGCGCTTGGCCCACGAAGCCCCATGGCGGTGTGGTCTTTGTGCGTGCGTCCACCGTCAAATCCCCTGGCCACGGTTTTGGCGACGCAAGGCGGCGGTGTGCATCACCGCATCGACGATGGCTTCGTAGCCGGTGCAGCGACAGTAATTACCGGACAGATGTTCGCGAACCTCGGCGCGCGACGGATCCGGATGGTGTTCTAACAGGTGCGCTGCGCTCAGAATCATCGCGGGCGAGCAAAAGCCGCACTGGGCGGCGTTGCGTTCGACAAAGGCATCGACCAAATCGGTCACGCGGTGGCTTTGCACAGCGCCTTCAATCGTCTCGATACTCGCGCCGTCTGCCTGGGCTGCCAGTACCAGACAGCCACGCACAGGCTGTTGATCGAGCATCACCGTGCACGAGCCGCACACGCCATGCTCGCATCCCAGATGGGTGCCTTTGAGTTCCAGGTGGTCACGCAGGAAATCCGCCAGGTGCTGGCGGGCGGACACCTGCGCGTGCACAGGCTGCGCATTGACGGCGCACGCAATGGCGACTATTTCTTCGGGCTCACGCATGTTGTCCGCCTAATTCGTGAAGCGCGCGCCGCAGCAAGACGCGCAGCAAATGCATTTTGGTGTGGCTGTCGTGGTAGGTGTCGGCAAAGGGGTCGACGTCCTGTGCGAGCGCCTGCGCTGCTTCTGCAATGGTGTGGGCGTTCAGGGGGCCTTGGGTGAGGACGATGGCGGCAGCCGTGGCGAGCGTTGCCCGATCGGAAACGCCAAACAGCGCGATCCGCGCGGACTTCACCTGCGCGTTGTCCATCAGCGCCTGGATCGCCACGCCGACTGTGGCGAAGTCCCCGCTGCGGCGCGCGAACTCACGAAAGACAAAGCGCTCGCGCGGCTGCGGGCGCTTGAAATGCGCGCCCACCAGAATCTCACCGGGCTCCAAAGCGGTTTGGTACAGCCCGAGAAAGAAATTGTCGGCGGCGATGCGCCGCTCGCCGCGCGCCGATCGCATCACCAAGGTGGCGCCATGGGCCAAGGTGGCGGCGGGCGCTTCGGCGGCAGGATCGGACAGCGACACGCTGCCGCCGTAGGTCCCGCGGGCACGGAGCGGCGGGT
>JBIKUT010000157.1:0-5552 GCA_044347465.1 Ramlibacter sp. | reverse complement strand
GGGGTCGCCCGAGAGCGCCACCCAGCGGAAGGGCCCCTTGCCTTCGCAGAACATCGGTCGGATGTAGGCGGGCACGAAGCCGGGAAAGTCGAAGGCGTTCTTCACGCCCTGGTCGTAGGCCACCTGTCGGATGTTGTTGCCGTAATCGACGGTGGGAATGCCCATGGCCTGGAAGTCCAGCATGGCCTGCACCTGCACGGCGCAGCCCTGGGCGGCGGCCTCGGTCAGGCGCGCGTGTTGCGCGGGATCACGCTGCGCCTCTTTCCACTGCGCGATCGTCCAGCCCGGGGGCAGGTAGCCGTTGACCAGATCGTGCGCCGAGGTCTGGTCGGTCACCAGGTCGGGGCGGATCTGGCCGGCGCGTGCGCGCTTGACAAGTTCAGGCAACACCTCGGCGGCATTGCCCAGGAGGGCGATCGAGACAGCTTCCTTGGCCGCCGTGTGCTGGCGGATCAGGGCCAGGGCCTCATCGATGTCGCGCGCCTGCTTGTCCACATAGCGGGTGCGCAGGCGAAAGTCGATGCTGCTTTGCTGGCACTCGATGTTCAACGAGCAGGCGCCCGCCAGCGTGGCGGCCAGAGGCTGCGCGCCACCCATGCCGCCCAGGCCCGAGGTCAGGATCCATTTGCCGGTGAGGTCATTGGCGTAGTGCTGCTTGCCCGCTTCGACGAAGGTCTCGAAGGTGCCCTGCACGATGCCCTGGCTGCCGATGTAGATCCAGGAGCCGGCGGTCATCTGGCCGTACATGAACAGGCCCTTGCGATCGAGCTCGTTGAAATGCGACCAGGTGGCCCATTTAGGCACCAGGTTGGAGTTGGCGATCAGCACGCGCTGTGCGTTCGGGTGCGTCTTGAACACACCCACTGGCTTGCCCGATTGCACCAGCAGCGATTCGTCTTCGTTCAGATTGCGCAGCGACTCCAGGATCTGGTCGAAGCAGGCCCAGTCACGCGCGGCGCGGCCGATGCCGCCGTACACCACCAGGTGCTGCGGGTTCTCGGCGACTTCGGGGTCCAGGTTGTTCTGGATCATGCGATACGCAGCTTCCGTCACCCAGTTCTTGCAATGCAGCTGGGTGCCGCGCGGCGCGCGGATCACGCGGGTGGGGTCCAGGCGGGGGTCGGTGTTGGTGGTCATGGGATCACTCCTTGGAGAACGGGACATCAGGACCGAAGGCGATCCTGTCTATACAAGCTGGGGCGGGGCTGTCGTCGCGGGTCATGGGCATCGCGCTCAGGTGGAAATCGGGTTCCCGCTGGCCCGGTAGCGGCTGCCCAGGCGGTAGCGGCTGGCGGGGTGCAGGCAGCGCACCAGGGTCACCGGCGTGCCGCCGGTCCAAGTGCGGCGGGTGAGGAGCAGGCCCGGCTCCCCGGGTTCCATCTGCAGGCGCGCCGCTTGATCGGGCGTGGGCAGCACCGCATCGACCACGTGCTCGATCTCGTCAAAGGGCACGGTGCGCACCAAAAACTCCGAGGGCTGTTGGTGGGTGAAGTCTTGACGGATGAAGTCCGGCGCGATTCGTGGATTGACGTAGCGGTCTTCGAGCTGGATCGGCACGCCGTTTTCCAGGTGTACGCAGACCGAGTGGTAGACCGACTCGCCGGTGCGCACATCCAGGGCGGCGGCGATCTCCAGCGTGGCCGCCACGCGTTCGATCGCCAGCATCTCGCAGCGGTAGTCGTGGCCGCGTGCGCGGATTTCGCTGGCCAGGTTGACGATCTGCAGCAGCGTCGATTGCGGTTTGGTTTCGGCCACAAAGCTGCCCACGCCCGCGGTGCGCACGATGCGCCCTTGATCGACCAGTTCGCGCAGCGCGCGATTGACCGTCATGCGCGAGATGCCGAACTGCGCCACCAGCGCGTGCTCCGAGGGCAGGCGGTCGCCCGCGCGCAGGGTGCCGTCTTGAATCTTGCGTGCGATGTGGTCCTTGACCTGCTGGAACAGGGCCACCGCGTTCGCGCTCGACGTGGCCGCAGCATGCCCACGAGCGCCCGTACGGGGGCGTGGGGTCATGGACGGTGCGCGTCGTGTCATGGACGCTGCGCTCAGTGTTCGGCCGCAGCCATGGACTCGGCCCGGATCTCCTCGGTCAGGCGGGCCTTGATCGCCATGAACTCGGGCGAGGTTTTGATTTTGTAATGACGTGGGTGGGCAAAGTCCACCGCGAGTTCGGCCTTGATGCGGCCCGGGCGCGCGCTGAACACGGCCACGCGATTGGCCATGAAGATGGCCTCGTCGATGTCGTGGGTGACGAACAGCACCGTCTTTTGCGCCGACTCCCAGATGCCCAAAAGCAGCTCCTGCATCAGCACGCGGGTCTGGTTGTCCAAGGCGCCGAAAGGCTCGTCCATCAAGAGGATCTTCGGGTCGTTGGCCAGCGCGCGTGCGATGGCGGTGCGTTGCTGCATGCCGCCCGAGAGTTGCTTGGGGTAGTGATGCTCGAACCCACGCAGACCCACCTTGGCAATGAAGTAGTCGCTGCGCTCCTTTTGCTGCGCCTGCGGCATCTGCCGCTCGCGCAGGCCAAAGCGGATGTTTTCTTCCACCGTGAGCCACGGAAACAGCGTGTAGCTCTGAAACACCATGCCGCGGTCGGCGCCCGGCCCTTGCACCTCCTGGCCATCGAGCAGCACACGACCGGTGCTCGGTTGGTCCAGGCCCGCCACGATGCGAAGCAGGGTGGACTTGCCGCAGCCTGAAGGGCCCAGGATGGTGACGAAGTCGTTCTCACGCACCTCGAAGTCCACCGGCGTGAGCGCCTGCGTCGCCGGGCCCTTGGCCGCGGTGAAGGTGCGCGAGACGCCCTGAATGGAGAGTTGTCCGTTCACAGCGAACTCCACGTGAAAAGACGGCGATTGAGCGACTTGAAGGCGAAGTCCGAGATCAACCCGATCAGGCCGATCACGATGATGCCGAAGATGATCTGACCGGTATTGAGCAGCGCCTGGCTGTCGGTGATCATGTGCCCGATGCCCGAAGACGAACCAATCAGTTCGGCCACGATCACATAGGTCCAGGCCCAACCGAGCACCAGCCGCAGGATCTCGGCGATGTCCGGCGCCGCGCCCGGTATCAGCACGCGCTGCACGATGCCCGAGTTCGATGCGCCCAGGGTGTAGGCAGCCTCGACCAGATCACGGCGGGCCGCACCGACGGTGACGGCCACCATCAGCACGATCTGGAACACCGAGCCAATGAAGATCACCAGGATCTTTTGCAGCTCGCCGATGCCGGCCCACAGAATCAGCAGCGGGATGAAGGCCGAAGCCGGTAGGTAGCGGCAAAACGAGACGAAGGGCTCGAGAAAGGCCTCGACGCCCTTGTGCGCGCCCATCGCGATACCCAGAGGCACGGCGATGACAGCCGCCAGGACGAAGCCGCCCACCACACGCCACACGGTCATGCCGATGTCGTGCAGGAAATTGAATTCGGTAAACAGTAGCCACGCCTCGTGCGCCATGGTGGGCGGGCTGGCCAAAAAAGTGGGCGACACATAACCGCCCAGGGTGAAGAAGGCCCACGCGCCGAAGAAGACGACGAAGAAGGCCAGGCCCAGTACCCACCGGGCCTGCGCGCTCACCGGCTCCAGGGGAGCCAGCGAGCGGCGGCGCGGCCGCACGGGGTCCGGCGAAGCCGGGGTCTCGGGTGCAGGCCGCATGGGTTTAACGAATGAACTGGTTGGTGAACATCGCCGAGTAGTCGGTCGGCGCGCGGCGAATCACGCCGGCTTCCAGCAGGATCGCAGCGGCGTCACGCATGAAGGCCTGCAGCTCGCCCGCGAAGAACTTCTGGTTGGCCGCCTTGTCCTGCCAGCGCAGGAAGGAGGACGACTTGGCAAACGCTTCGCCGGTCTGCTTGACGGCGGCGCCCATGATCTCGTTGGACTTGGCCGGGTCGTTCTTGATCAACTCCAGGGCGTCGAAGTAGGCGTTGGCCAGACCTTGGGCCGCTTTCGGGTTGGCCTTGAGCCAATCGGGCGAGCAGCCCACGGTGTCCATCACCATCGGGTAGTCCAGGGTGGTGGCCATGATCTTGCCGGACTGCGGGTTGTTGCGGACGGTGGACAGGAACGGCTCGTAGGTCATGGCGGCGTCGTTCTGACCGGCCACGAAGGCCTGGGCCGCCGCTTGCGGCGACAGGGTGGCGAGCTTGACGTCTTTCATGCTCATGCCGTTTTTATTGAGCATCCAGGCCAGGCCGAAGTAGGGGGCGGTGCCAGGGGCGTCCACGCTAATGGTTTTGCCCTTGAGGTCGGCGAAGCTGTTGATATTTCCGCGCACGGCGATGCCGTCGGCGCCAAAGGATTTATCCAGCTGGAAGATCTGCACGATGGGCACGCCGTTGGCGTTCCAGGCGACGTGGGTCTCCACGGTGGTGGCGGCGCACTGGATGGCGTTGGAGGCCAGGGCCAGGTGACGGTCCTTCTGCGGAATCATCTTGATGTCCACTTCCAGACCGTGTTTCTTGAACAGGCCCGCCTTGTCGGCCAGCGTCAGCGGCGCGAAGCCGGTCCAACCGGACATGCCCAGTGCGAGCTTGGTTTCCTGGGCGTGGGCCGAGAAAGCCAGTGAGGAGAGCACCGCGCCGGCGGCCAGCAGCGATACGAACTTGTTGTTTGGCTTGCGCATGAAGAACTTCCTTGTGTGGGTCAAACTCACCGGGCTTGCGCCCCCGAAATGAACGCGCACGCTGTATAGACAGGCGCGCTCACGGCCGGATCTTAACGGCTTCAAACGCGCGGCGTTCAGGCCGCGAAGCGCTCGGCCCGGGCTGTGGGCCAGTGGGTACGAAAGACCTCGGGCAGGCCGTTCAGGTCGTCCCCGAGCAGGGCCCCCGTCTTCACCTGCGGCAGCAGATCGGCCAGCGACCGTACTTCGGTGTCCGTCACCCGCCGCATCACATGGTGGGCGTTGACCTCGCCCGGGTGCTGCAGGCCGGCCGCCTGCACCAGTTCCTGCAGCGCGTGCAGGGTGTGGTGGTGAAAGTTATGTACGCGATGAGCCTTATCGGGCACCACCAGCGCCCGCTCGCGCAAGGGGTCCTGGGTGGTCACGCCGGTGGGACAGGTGCCGGTGTGGCAGGTCTGGGCCTGGATGCAGCCCAGGGCCATCATGAAACCGCGTGCTGCATTGCACCAGTCGGCGCCCAGTGCCATCAGGCGCGCGATGTCAAAGGCGCTCACCACCTTGCCGGCGCAGCCCAGACGTATCTTCTCGCGCAGTCCTGCGCCCACCAGGGTGTTGTGCACCAGCAGCAGCCCCTCTTGCACCGGCGAGCCCACATGGTCGGTGAATTCCACCGGCGCGGCGCCCGTGCCGCCCTCGGCGCCATCGACCACGATGAAGTCCGGCGTGGTGCCGGTGTGCAGCATCGCCTTGACGATGCCAAACCATTCCCAGGGATGGCCCACACACAGCTTGAAGCCCACCGGCTTGCCGCCCGAGAGCTCACGCAATTGCTCGATGAAGGCCATCATCTCCAGCGGCGTGCGAAACGCGCTGTGCGCCGAGGGCGAGATGCAGTCCACGCCCTCGGGCACCCCGCGCGCCTGC
>JBIKUT010000156.1:0-5558 GCA_044347465.1 Ramlibacter sp. | reverse complement strand
CTACGACATCGACCTGACCAAGTGCATCTTCTGCGGCTTCTGCGAAGAAAGCTGCCCGGTCGATTCCATCGTCGAGACCCACATCCTCGAATACCACGGCGAAAAGCGCGGCGACCTGTACTTCACCAAAGACATGCTGCTGGCCGTGGGCGATCGCTACGAACCCGAGATCGCGGCGGCCAAGGCGGCCGACGCGCGCTATCGCTGACGCGACCCACACGAGCACCCCACCATGGACATCGTCACCGGTCTCTTCTACCTCTTCTCCGCGATCTTGCTGTTCGCGTCCTTCCGGGTCATCACGGCGCGCAATCCTGTGCACGCCGCCCTGTACCTGGTGCTCGCGTTCTCGCAGGCCGCCGCCGTCTGGCTGTTGCTGCGGGCGGAGTTTCTGGCCATCTCGCTGGTCCTGGTGTATGTCGGCGCGGTGATGGTGCTGTTCCTGTTCGTGGTGATGATGCTGGACATCCACATCGACAGCCTGCGCTCGGGATTCTGGAAGCACTTTCCGCTGGCCGGCCTGATCGGCGCGCTGATCGCCCTCGAAATGGCGGCCGTCCTCATGGGGGGCTTTCGCGTCACGGAAGGCAGCAAGGCCGCCGTCGCGCCACTGGCCGCCGACTACTCCAACACCAAGGAGCTGGGCAAGCTGCTGTACACCCAGTACCTGTTCCCTCTGGAAATCGCCGCGCTGATTCTGCTGGTGGCCATCGTCGCGGCCATCGCCCTGACGCTGCGTGAGCGCAAAGACTCGCGCCACATGGATCCGTCCGATCAAGTGCGGGTGAAGGCCGCTGACCGCCTGCAGGTGGTCAAGCTCGCACCGACCCAGTCCGCCCCCCCGGCGCCTGCGCCTGACACCCCGCCCGGAGCCTCGACATGAGCCTGACCCTCGGCCACTTCCTGTCGCTGGGCGCGATTTTGTTCGCGCTGTCGGTGGTGGGCATCTTCCTCAATCGCCGCAACCTGATCGTGCTGCTCATGGCCATCGAGCTGATGCTGCTGGCGGTGAACATGAACTTCGTCGCGTTCTCGTACTACCTGAACGACATGCACGGCCAGATCTTCGTGTTCTTCATCCTCACCGTGGCAGCGGCCGAATCGGCCATCGGCCTCGCGATCCTGGTGCTGTTGTTCCGCAATAAGTCGAACATCAACGTCGAAGAACTCAACACGCTCAAGGGCTGAACCCGCACACGATATGAGCCAGACCCTTTCCGCATCGACCCTGCTTGCCGTGCCCCTCGCGCCCCTGGCCGGCGCGATCGCCGCTGGCGTGCTGGGCACCCAGTTTGGTGGCAACTGGATCGGCCGGCGCCTGTCGCACTCGCTGACCATCTTGGGCGTGTTCATCGCCCTTGTGCTGTCGGTCATGACTCTCAAGAGCGTGGCACTGGACGGCGCGCGCTTTAACGCCACGATCTATGAGTGGATGGTGATCGGTGGCCTGAAGATGGAGATCGGCTTCCTGGTCGATGGCCTGACCGCCATGATGATGTGCGTGGTGACCTTCGTGTCGCTGATGGTCCACATCTACACCATCGGCTACATGGAAGAAGACGAGGGCTACAACCGCTTCTTCGCCTACATCTCGCTGTTCACCTTCTCGATGCTGATGCTCGTCATGAGCAACAACTTCCTGCAGCTGTTCTTCGGCTGGGAGGCGGTGGGTCTGGTGTCGTACCTGCTGATTGGCTTTTGGTACAACAAGCCGACGGCGATCTTCGCCAACATGAAGGCCTTCCTCGTGAACCGGGTCGGCGACTTCGGCTTCATCCTGGGCATTGGTCTGATCGCGGCCTACGCCGGCACCCTGAACTACGCCGAAACCTTCGCCAAGACGGGCGAGTTGGCCAAGCTGGGCTTTCCGGGCACCGACTGGATGCTGGTGACGGTGATCTGCATTTGCCTGTTCATCGGCGCCATGGGCAAGAGCGCGCAGTTTCCGCTGCATGTGTGGCTGCCCGATTCGATGGAAGGCCCCACCCCGATCTCCGCGCTGATTCACGCCGCCACGATGGTGACCGCTGGCATTTTCATGGTGGCGCGCATGTCGCCGCTGTTTGAGTTGAGCGACACCGCCTTGTCCTTCATTTTGGTGATCGGCGCAATCACGGCCCTCTTCATGGGGTTCATGGGCATCATTCAGAACGACATCAAGCGCGTGGTGGCCTATTCCACGCTGTCGCAGCTGGGGTACATGACGGTCGCTCTGGGCGCCTCGGCGTACTCGGTGGCGGTGTTCCACCTCATGACGCACGCCTTCTTCAAGGCGCTCCTGTTCCTGGCCGCCGGCTCGGTGATCATGGGCCTGCACCACAACCAGGACATCCGCTGGATGGGGGGTGTGCGCAAGTACATGCCGATCACCTGGATCACCTCGCTGCTCGGATCGCTGGCCCTGATTGGCACGCCGCTGTTTGCGGGCTTTTACTCCAAGGACAGCATCATCGAAGCGGTGCACGCCACGAACATCTGGGGCGCAGGCTTTGCCAACTTCGCGGTGCTGGCGGGCGTCTTTGTCACCGCCTTCTATTCCTTCCGCATGTATTTCCTGGTGTTCCATGGCAAAGAGCGCTTTGACCAGAACCCGGATGCCCACCATGATCATGACGATCACGACGAGCATCACGAGCCGCACGAATCCCCCTGGGTGGTGACCGCGCCGCTGCTGTTGCTGGCGATTCCGTCGGTGGTGATCGGCTATCTGACCCTGGGCCCGCTGGTGCACGGCGACTTCTTGAAGGACGCGATCTTTGTCGACGCAGCCCGCCATCCCGCGATGGCTTCGCTGACCCAGTCCTTCCACGGCGCGGCGCAGATGGCCCTGCACGGCTTGCAGACCGCGCCGTTCTGGCTGGCGCTGGCCGGCGTGGTGCTGGCCTGGTACATGTACATGGTGAATCCGGCCCTGCCGGCGGCGATCAAGGCGCGCGTGATGCCGCTGTACACGCTGCTGGAGAACAAGTACTACATGGACTGGATCAACGAGAACATCCTGGCACGCGGCGCGCGTGGCCTGGGCTTTGCGCTTTGGAAGGGGGGCGACGAGGCCGTGATCGATGGCACCGCCGTCAATGGCAGCGCCCGTGTGGTGGCCCTGTTCGCCGCGATCACGCGCCGCCTGCAAACCGGTTTCTTGTACCACTACGCGCTGGCCATGATCCTGGGTCTGTTCGCGCTGCTCACGTGGTTCACATCGCCGCTTTCGGCCTGGCTAGGCAAGTAGGAGAAGAACAAAAATGGGTTTGTTGAGCCTTGCCATCTGGACGCCAATCTTCCTCGGCGTCGTGTTGCTGGCCCTGGGTCGGGACGATCAGGCGCGCGTGGTGCGCTGGTTCGCGTTGGTAGGCGCGATCGTGAGCCTCTTGCTCACGCTGCCGCTGTACGCCGGCTTCGATGCGTCGACCGCGGCCATGCAGTTCGTTGAGAAAGCGCCGTGGATTGCGCGCTTTAACGTGAACTACCACCTGGGCCTGGACGGCATCTCGTTCTGGTTCGTGCCGCTGACGGCCTTCATCACGGTGATCGTGGTGATCTCGGCCTGGGAAGTGATCACCGAGCGCGTGAACCAGTACATGGGCGCGTTCCTGATCCTGTCGGGCCTGATGATTGGCGTGTTCAGTGCCCTGGACGGCATGTTGTTCTATGTGTTCTTCGAGGCCACGCTGATCCCGATGTACCTGATCATCGGCATCTGGGGCGGCCCTCGCAAGATCTACGCGGCGTTCAAGTTCTTCCTGTACACGTTGCTCGGCTCGCTCTTGATGCTGATCGCCCTGATCTACTTGTACAACAAGGCCGGCGGCAGCTTCGACATCCAGGCCTGGCACCAGCTGCCGCTGGCGGCTGCGCCTCAGACCCTGTTGTTCTTCGCCTTCTTCGCTGCGTTTGCGGTGAAGGTGCCGATGTGGCCGGTGCACACCTGGCTGCCCGACGTGCACGTGGAGGCGCCCACGGGTGGCTCGGCGGTACTGGCGGCCATCATGCTGAAGCTGGGCGCCTACGGTTTCTTGCGCTTTTCCATGCCGATCGCCCCTGATGCCGCCCACGAATGGGCCTGGCTGATGATCACGCTGTCGCTGATCGCAGTGATCTACGTGGGCTTGGTGGCGATGGTGCAACAGGACATGAAGAAGCTGGTGGCCTATTCGTCGGTGGCCCACATGGGCTTTGTCACCCTGGGCTTTTTCATCTTCAATGACCTGGGCGTCGCCGGTGGCCTGGTGCAGATGATTGCCCACGGCTTTGTCTCGGGCGCGATGTTCCTGTGCATTGGCGTGCTCTATGACCGCGTGCATTCGCGCGAGATCGCAAGCTACGGCGGTGTGGTCAACACCATGCCCAAGTTCGCGGCCTTCGCGCTGCTCTTTGCCATGGCCAATTGCGGCCTGCCCGCCACCGCCGGTTTCGTCGGCGAGTGGATGGTGATCCTGGGCGCCACCAAGGCCAACTTCTGGCTGGGGCTGGCCGCTGCCACCGCACTGATCTTTGGCGCTGCCTACACCCTGTGGATGTTCAAGCGTGTCTACCTCGGCCCGGTGGCCAATGAGGACGTCAAGGCCCTCACCGACATCAACAGCCGCGAGTTCCTGATGCTGTCGCTGCTGGCGATCGCGGTCCTGTACATGGGCATTTATCCCAAGCCCTTCACCGACGTCATGGACGTCTCCGTCGCCGAGTTCCTCAAACACGTGGCGGCTTCGAAGCTGAATTGATCATGCTGGACACACTGAGCCTCTTTGTCGTTGCCCCGGAGATCGTCCTGGCGGTGATGGCCTGCGCCATCTTGCTGGTCGACCTGGGCGTCAAGAGCCGCCTGCGCGACTTGACCCATGTGCTGACGCTGGCCACCCTGGCCGTGGTGACCTGGCTGTGCGCCAGTGCCGCCCTGGAGGGCAGCACCCAGTACGCCTTTGGCAAGATGGTGGTGAGCGATCCCATGGGCAACTGGCTCAAGGCCTTTGCTGCGGTGGCGGTGGGCGTGACGCTGGTCTATAGCCGGCCCTATGCGGCCGACCGCGACATGCTGCGTGGCGGCGAGCTGTTCACCCTGTCTCTGTTCTCGCTTCTGGGCATCTTCGTGATGGTCTCGGGCAGCAACTTCCTGGTGATCTACCTGGGCCTGGAGCTGCTGACGCTGTCCAGTTATGCCCTGGTGGCCTTGCGCCGCGACAACGAAAAAGCCACCGAAGCGGCCATGAAGTACTTCGTGCTGGGCGCGATGGCTTCGGGCTTCCTGCTGTATGGCCTGTCCATGATGTACGGCGCCACCGGCTCGCTCAATATCGACGAGGTGTTCAAGGCCATCGGCAGCGGACGCATCAAGCACGAGGTGCTGGTGTTCGGTCTGGTCTTCATCGTCGCCGGTCTGGCCTTCAAGCTGGGGGCCGTGCCTTTTCACATGTGGATTCCGGACGTCTACCAGGGCGCGCCCACGGCCGTCACGCTGATGATCGGCGCCGCCCCCGAGCTGGCGGCCTTTGGCATCGTGATTCGCCTGCTGGTGGAGGGCCTGATCCCGCTGGCTATCGACTGGCAGCAGATGCGGGGTTTGC
>JBIKUT010000154.1:0-5611 GCA_044347465.1 Ramlibacter sp. | reverse complement strand
GCTCGATCTTGTGGGCGTCGATGGCGTAGCGGCGGTCATGTCCTGGGCGATCTTTGACGTAGGCGATCTGGCTCGCATACGACTGACCGTCCGCACGCGGACGCAGCGCGTCCAGCAGGGCGCACACCGTTTTCACGATCTCGATGTTCGGCTTCTCGTTCCAGCCGCCGACGTTGTAGGTCTCGCCCAGGCGCCCCGCCGCCAGCACGCGGCGGATGGCGCTGCAGTGGTCCTTCACGTACAGCCAATCGCGCACCTGCATGCCGTCGCCATACACCGGCAGCGGCTTGCCCGCCAGAGCGTTGACGATCATCAGCGGGATCAGTTTTTCGGGGAAATGAAAAGGCCCGTAGTTGTTCGAGCAATTGGTGGTGAGCACCGGCAAGCCATAGGTGTGGTGCCAGGCCCGCACCAGATGGTCGCTGGCGGCCTTGCTGGCCGAATAGGGGCTGTTGGGTTCGTAGCGGTGGGTCTCGGTGAAGGCTGGGTCTGCGGGCGCGAGCGAGCCATACACCTCGTCGGTCGACACATGCAGGAAGCGAAAGGCCTCGCGCTCGCCCGCGGGCAGAGCCTCCCAGTAGGCGCGCACGGCCTCGAGCAGGCGAAAGGTGCCCACCACATTGGTCTGAATGAAATCACCGGGCCCGTGGATGGAACGGTCCACATGCGATTCAGCGGCGAAATTGAGGACGGCGCAGGGGCGGTGCTGGGCCAGCAGACGCTCCACCAATGCGGTGTCGCCGATATCGCCTTGCACGAAGACCTGGCGGGCATCGCCTTCGAGGGCCGCGAGGTTCTCGCGGTTGCCCGCATAGGTGAGCTTGTCGAGGTTGACCACGGGCTCATCGCCCTCGGCCAGCCAGTCCAGGACGAAATTAGCGCCAATGAAGCCGGCGCCGCCGGTGACGAGGATCATGCGAAAAATTATCGCATCCGGCCGGTAAGATCCGCCGCATGTCTGATCTCCACACCGCCTTCACCGACGCCGTTGCCGCCTCCAAGGAGCTGACGCAGCGGCCCGATAACGCCACGCTCCTGAAGCTGTACGCGCTTTACAAGCAGGCTAGCGTCGGTGACGCCCAGGGCGAGCGCCCTGGCTTTTCCGACATGGTGGGTCGGGCCAAGTGGGACGCCTGGAACGAGATCAAGGGGCTGTCGGCCGATGACGCGATGCAGCAATACATTGATCGGGTCGATTCGCTGTCTTAAGCTGCGTCCGACCGCGCGCCACGGGGCTGCGCCAGGAGCTCGTCGAGGTTCTTGGAGACCTCCTGCTCGATCCGGTCCTTGAACGCGCCGAGCAGAAACCCTAGCTTCGCATCCAGCTCGAAGCGATCCGCCGCCACCCGCAATTCACCGCTCACGCCGCTGCGCGTGAAAGCGATGCGGTCCAGGGTCTCGCCCTCGTGATAGGTGCACGCCATGTGCAACTGCGCCTGGGCGCTGCGGGCCCAGTCGTGGGCGATCTTGCGGGCTTCGGGCAGGCCCAGGGTGTGGTCGCGGCGTATGCGCAAATCAGGCACGTGTGAGTTCCTTGAGCAGATCGTGTCGCTGGGCGCGCGGCATCTGGCCCAGTCGGAGGACCGCATCATAGAACCGCCGCCAGTCACGCCCCTCGCGCTCGAACAAGGCCTCGAAGGCCGGCACCCAGGCGTCATAGGCGGCGTCGGCGCCGAAGGTCGCGTTATTGGCTTCTTGCACCCAGCGATCGGTGGCGCGCCAGCGCGCGGGGTCGCCCTCCCAGCCATCCCGCAGCTGCGCGTAGCGCGCCCGAAAGTCTTGCAGGATCGCCTGCTTGCGGGCCAGCAGGGCCTCGGTCTCGCCCGCTTGCGACGCGCCCGCCGCATAGGCGGCCGCCAGGCGTTCGCGGGTGGCGCGGGTCAGGGCCTGAAGCTGCGCGCGCCGCTGGCTGCTGCGCGCATCCGCCTGGCGCGCCGCGTCATCGGCTTGGGTCGCCAGCCACTGGCGCACACCCAGGCGCTCCACCGCCGTGGCAAAAGCTTCGTTGAAGGCCATGTCGTCCGCCACATAGACCACCTGGTGGGCCAACTCGTGAAAGATCAGCCGCGCCAGGTCACCCTCGGGGTAGTGGATGAAGGTATTGAGCAAAGGATCACCGCCCGCCCAATTGAGCCAGCCCAAAGTGGAATAGGCCGGCACGGGATAGACGGCCACGTCCAGACCCTGCGCGCGCAAGTCGTCGGCCTCGGCCCGGGCCCGTGCTTCGTCATAGAACCCCCGATACCCCACGCAGCCCGTCACCGGGTAGCACCAGGTGCGCAGCGTGAGCGACAGGGGGGGCGCGGCCACCACATTCCAAAGTACCGCGCTGCGTCGCAGGTCGGCGTAGCGCGTGTAGCTCGCGTTGTCTGGCAGCAGGAGTACCTGCGAGGCGTAAGCGCGCAGGCGCTGGGCGGTCTGCAGCTGCTGCTTGAGGGCTGCGCTGGCTTGGGGGTCGGCCAACCAATCGGGCACGGGCCGCGCCGCCTGCATCACCTGCACATGGCCGCTGACCGATTGCCAGTAATAGCCCAGACTGGCGCAGCCGCTCAGAACCAGCATCGCGGCCCCGGCGAAGGCCAAGGTCGCGGTCCGGGTCAGTGCAGCGCGGTTCACAGAGGCTGCACGTCGACCAGGCAGTCGTAGAACACCGGGGCGCGCCCCAGGTCCGTGAGCTTCTGGCTGGTCAACTCGTTGACGTTGGTGCCGCGCAGGCCCAGCTTGCGCCACCAGATACCGAGGCCGTTGACGACACCGGGCCGCGCGCGGTCCGAGATGACCGCCTGGCAGTGGTAGTCACCGCGGTCGTTGAACACGCGCACCACACAGCCTGTGGTGATGCCGCGCGCAGCGGCGTCTTCGGCGCTGATTTCCAGCACGGGCTCGCCTTCGATATCGCGCAGGCTTTTGACGTTGACGAAACTGGAGTTCAAGAAGTGACGGGCCGGCGGTGAGATCATGGCCAGCGGATAGCGCGCGCTGGAGCCAGCCACTTCGTGATTGGGCACGTGATCGGGCAGACCGTCCAGGCCCTGGCGCGCCAGGCGCTCGCTGAAAAACTCGCAGCGGCCTGAGGGTGTCTGAAAGCCGCCTTCAGCAAAGGGCGCGTCGGGCACGGGCAGGGGCGCGAAGCCCTGGGTCAGCAAGCGATCGAAATCAATGGCGGCGCCGAAGGCGGCGCGGCACAGGCTTTCATCGTCTTCGGCGAAGCAAGGCTCGGTGTAGCCCATACGCGCCGCCAGACGCCGAAAGATCTCGGTATTGGGCAAGGCCTGCCCTACGGGCGCGATCGCCGGTTGATTGAGCACGACGTCGGTGTGGCCGTAGGTGGCGTGGATGTCCCAGTGCTCCAGTTGCGTGGTGGCGGGCAGCACGTAATCGGCGTAGTCGGCGGTATCGGTCTGAAAATGCTCCAGGACCACGGTGAAGAGGTCGTCGCGTGCGAAACCGCGCACCACCTGACTGGAATCGGGGGCGACTGCCACCGGGTTGCTGTTGTAGACGATCAGCGCCTCGATACGCGGGCCGAATTCGGCGCTGGCGGGTCGCAGCAGGTCATCGCCGATGGTGCTCATGTTAATCGTGCGAGGCTGGCGGCCCGCGAGCAGGTCGGGGCGTTGCAGCACGTCGCGCCGCGCCGGGAAGCGGGCCGAGTTGGACATCAGCAAGCCGCCCGCGCGGTGCCGCCAGGCACCGGTGAGCGCGGGCAAGCAGGCGATGGCGCGCGTGGCGTTGCCACCCCCGCGCACGCGTTGCATGCCGTAGTTCAGACGAATCGAAGCGGGCTGTGTCGTGCCGTAGTCACGGGCCAGTGCGCGAATCTGCGCCGCCGGCACGCCGCACACAGTGGCTGCGCGTTCAGGCGACCACTGCATCGCACGCTCGCGCAGCGCGTCCCAGCCCAGGGTGTGGCGGGCGATGTAGTCGTGATCCAGCCAGTCGTGGACGATCAATTCGTGCATCAGCGCAAAGGCCAGCGCCGCGTCGGTACCGGGTTGAATTTGCAAGTGCACGTCGCATTTCTCGGCGGTCTCGCTGCGGCGTGGGTCAATACAGACCAACTTGGCCCCGTCACGCCGCGCCTGTTGCGCCAGCCGCCAGAAATGCAGGTTGCTGGCAATCGAATTGCTGCCCCAGATCAGGATCAGGCGCGATTCGGCGAAGAATTCCACCTTCATGCCCAACTTGCCGCCCAGGGTGTGCGTGAGGCCCTCGCCGCCGGCGGAGGCGCAGATGGTGCGATCGAGCAGCGAGGCGCTCAGGCGATGAAAGAAACGACCCGCCATGGCTTCGCCCTGCACCAGGCCCATGGTGCCGGCGTAGCTATACGGCAGGATGGCCTGCGGGTCGCGCGCGGCGATGGCGGACAGGCGCTTGGCGATCTCCGCGAGCGCCTCGTCCCAGCCCACGGGTTCAAAGCGGCCGGCGCCCTTGGGGCCTACGCGCCGCAGCGGCGTGCGCACGCGCTCGGGGTGGTAGGTGCGCTCGGTGTAGCGCGAGACCTTGGTGCACAAGACGCCGGCGGTCATGGGGTGCGCCGGGTTGCCTCGCACCTCGGTGGCAACGCCGTTTTCGACGGTGGTCACGAGCGCGCAGGTGTCGGGGCAATCGTGCGGGCAGGCGCCGCGGATTTGGACCGGCGCTTTGGCAGTAAAAGGGGCAGCCGTGAGGGTCATGGTGTCATTCTGGCCCAGTTCACAGTCGATCCCTGTGCACGGCTAGACTGGCAGCCGTCCCTGTAAATGACAGACGGATCCCTCCCATGAAAGTCATCGACTCCCTCGTGACCCAGGCCGCCGGCATTGCCGCCCTGCGCCGCGACATCCACGCCCACCCGGAGCTGTGCTTCGAAGAAGTGCGTACCGCCGACCTGGTCGCCGCCAAGCTCACCGAGTGGGGCATCCCGGTGCATCGGGGCCTGGGCAAGACCGGGGTGGTGGGCATTGTGAAAAAGGGCAGTAGCGCGCGCGCCCTGGGCCTGCGCGCCGACATGGACGCCCTGCCGATGCAGGAGTTCAATACCTTTCCGCACACCAGTCGCCACGCGGGCAAGATGCACGCCTGCGGTCATGACGGCCACACCGCCATGCTGCTGGCCGCCGCCCAACACCTGGCCGCTCACCGCAATTTCGATGGCACGGTCTACCTGATCTTCCAGCCCGCCGAAGAAGGCGGCGGTGGCGCACGCGAGATGATCACGGACGGTCTGTTCGACAAGTTCCCGATGGAGGCTGTCTTCGGTATGCACAACTGGCCGGGTGCACCGGTCGGCACGTTCTCCTTGAGCCCGGGGCCGGTGATGGCCTCGTCCAACGAGTTCAAGATCACGGTCCGCGGCAAGGGCAGCCATGCCGCGCTGCCCCACAACGGCATCGACCCCGTGCCCATCGCCTGCCAGATGGTGCAGGCCTTCCAGACCATCATCACCCGCAACAAAAAGCCGGTGGATGCGGGCGTGATCTCAGTCACCATGATCCATGCGGGCGAGGCCACCAACGTGGTGCCCGATCGCTGCGAGTTGCAAGGCACGGTCCGCACCTTCAGCGTCGAAGTGCTGGACATGATCGAGCGGCGCATGCGCCAGGTGGCCGAGCATGTGTGTGCGGCGCAT
>JBIKUT010000155.1:0-5611 GCA_044347465.1 Ramlibacter sp. | reverse complement strand
CGTGGGCTTTGCGCCTAGCGACGCGGAAGTGGACTGGGCGCGTCGGGTCGTCCAGGCGATCCGCGCCAGCCAGGGTGCGGCCGTCGCCGTGGACGGCAAGATGGTCGACGCCCCGGTGGTCAAGCGAGCCGAGGCCATCCTCTTGTCCGCCGACCCCACAGGCCACGCAGACCCCCTATCCACACCGTAAGGCGGCGCCCCGGCCGCTTCGCCTCGGCCGCCGTCAGACCGTGCGCGCGCCGTCGACGGGAAACTCGACGCCGCTGATGAAGGCGGCTGCGTCGCTGGCCAGGAAGAGCGCCACCGCCGCCACGTCCGAAGGACGGGACAACCGCCCCAGCGGAATGGTGCTGATGAAACGGGCACGGTTCTCGGGCGTGTCGGGCACCCCCATGAACTTTTCGAGCAGCGCGGTTTCACCGATGACAGGGCAGATCGCGTTGACACGGATGCCCTCGGGTCCCAGTTCGACCGCCATCGACTTGGACAGCAGGTTCACGGCGCCCTTGGAGCCGTTGTACCAGGTGAGTCCCGGTCGGGGACGGATGCCCGCCGTCGACCCGACGTTGAGGATCACGCCCGAGCGCCGCGCCCGCATGAGGGGCACCACCGCCTGGGCCATGTGATAGATGGACTTCACATTGACCGCAAACATGCGGTCGAACGTGGCCTCGTCCACCTGCAGCATGGGCTGATTGACGTGCGTAGTCCCCGCGTTGTTGACGACGATATCTGGCGCGCCCAGGCGCTCGGTGCATTGCTGCACCAGGTGGGCAACGGCCGGCCCCAGAGCCACATCGCACGCCTGAAACGCCACCTGGGGCCCCAGGGCCTGCGCCAGCGCCTCGCCCTTGTCGGTGGCGAGATCCGCAATCATCACCTTGGCCCCTTCGGCGGCGAACAGGCGCACGATCGCCTCGCCAAACCCCGCTGCGCCACCGGTGACGATGGCGACCTTGCCTTGCAGTTGACCCATGACGTGCCTTTCAGCCGTGGTAGTGGACGAGGGTCTTGGTGGTGCTGACCTCCTCCAGCGCCAGCAGCCCTTTTTCGCGACCATGCCCACTGCGCTTGGTGCCACCAAAAGGCAGCTCCACACCGCCGCCGGCGCCATAGCAGTTCATGAACACCTGCCCGGCATGCACGGCCTTGGCCACGCGCTGCAGGCGGCCCGCGTTCTCGGTCCAGACGGCTGCCAGCAGGCCATAGTCGGTGCCGTTGGCCAGCGCGATCGCATCGGCCTCGTCCTCAAAGGGCATGGCGGCCAGCACGGGGCCGAACACCTCCTCGCGCGCCAGCGCGGCATCGCGGGGCACCGGGCCGAAGAGCGTGGGCTTGACGAAATAACCCGTCTTCGGCGCCTTGTCGGCAATCGCGCCTTCGGCCAGCACCGGAATGCCCGCAGCGCGGGCCTGGTCGATGTAGCGCTGCACGCGCTTGTGTTGGGCCGGATTCATCACCGGGCCGCAGTCGAAATCCATCTCGGGCGTGCCGACCCGCACCTTCGAAAACGCTTCGGCCACCTGGCGGGTGAAGCTGTCATAGATCGACCGTTGCACCAGCAAGCGGCTGCCCGCGGTACAGGTCTGGCCCGCGTTCTGGACGATGGCGCGCACGATGATCGGGACCGCACGGGCCACGTCCACATCGTCGAAGACGATCTGCGGGCTCTTGCCGCCCAGTTCGAGCACGCACTTGACGGCGTTCTTGGCTGCGGCCTGCTGCACCAGCGTGCCCACCTCGTTGGAGCCGGTGAACGAAATGAAATGGATGCCTGGGTGCGCGGCGAGCGTGGCGCCGACCTCTTCGCCCAGACCGGTCACGATGTTGAACGTGCCGGGCGGCAGACCCGCCGCCGTGGCGATCTCGGCAAAGCGGATCGCCGACAGGCTGGTGTCCTCGGCAGGCTTGAGCACGATGGCATTGCCCATGGCGAGCGCAGGCGCCACCGTGCGACCCATCATCTGGGCCGGGTAGTTCCAGGGGATGATGTGCGCCGTCACACCCAGGGGCTCGCGGATCAGGCTGACCTGGTGACCATTGAGGAAGGGAATCACCTCCCCGTGCACCTTGTCTGCCGCGGTTCCGTAGAACTCGAAGTAGCGCGCCAGCACCTTGATGTCGTTGCGCGCAGTGGTCATGGGCTTGCCGGTATCCCGCGCCTCCAGGCGGGCGAGCTCGTCCTCGTGCGCCAGCACCGCCTCGGCGATCTTGCAGAGAATGCGGCCGCGGTCGGTCGCGGGGGTGTTCCCCCACGCACCGGACGCGGCCCGCGCTGCCTGGACGGCACGGTCCACATCGGCGGCGGTGCCGCGCGGGATCTCGTCAAACGGCTGGCCGTCGGCCGGGTCGATCACGGGCAGGGTGCGACCGTCCTGCGCTGCCACCCACTGGCCGCCGATGAACATCTTTTTCATGATTGGGAACTCCGGTTTTAATCATTTGCAACGACCCCGGCACTGTACGGAGCCGTTCTCCTGGGGGGAATTGGAAATGCGGCAACGGCGCCTTGCGCGCCGTGCAAGCCTGGGGAGTTTTCGCGGGATAATCTCATCCATGCTCCCCGACTTGGACTCTCTGGCCCTGTTCGTGCAGGCGGCGGAGATGGGTAATCTCACGCGCGCGGCGGAGGCCAGCCACATCACCGCGCCGGCCGCCAGTCGTCGACTGGCCTTGCTCGAGCACCAGTTCAAAACCCAGCTATTCGAACGTCATTCGCGCGGCCTGCAGCCCACGCCGGCGGGCGAGCGCCTGCTGGTCATGGCGCGCGAACTGATTTCGGGTGTCCACCAGATGCGCGCCGAGATGGCCAACTACGCGTCCGGCCAGCACGCCGTCCTGCGCGTCCACGGCAACACCTCGGCCATGACGCAGTTCCTGCCCGCCGATATCGCGCGCTTCCAGACCCAGCACGCCCAGGGCGTTCGCATCACGCTGGAGGAATGCTGGAGCGAAGAGGCGGTGCGGCGCGTGCGAAGCGGCGAGGCCGATCTGGGGGTGGTGGTGGAAGGCTGCGACGTGAGCGGGCTGTGGTGCCAGCCGTACCGCAGTGACCGTCTGGCTGCGGTTCTACGTGTGGATGACCCCCTCGACGGCCCCGACCTGACCTTCGCCGACCTGCTGGAGCGAGATCTCGTGGGCCTCGAAGGCGGCAGCTCACTGACCCGCCTGATTACCGCTCAGGCGACCCACGAGATGCGGCCCATGGCCTTGCGCGTGCAGGTGCGCAGTTTTGAAGCTGTCTGCCGCGCGGTGGAAGCCGAACTGGGCATCGGCATCCTCCCCTTGACCGCGGCACACAGCTTCGCCCACGCCATGAAGCTGCGGGTGCTGCCCCTGTCGGACCCTTGGGCACAACGCCAGATGCTGCTGTGCTGCCGCAGCCATCCGGCCTCGCAGACCCCGCTGGGCCTGCTGGCCGCACACCTTCAACAGTGCGCCAGCCACGACCTGCCCGTCTAAGACTCGCTTAAGCGTGGGGCACCGTCCGTTGAAACGACGGTCGGGCTCGCATCGCCTCCGACAGCGCCTTCAGGCCCGGCGTGGCAGGCAGCCAGGCCTGGTCGCTGTACCTGAATGTCTGGTAGTCGTGATAGACCACGGCGCAGATGGTGTCCAGCGTGGGCGGCGTGGCGCCGGGTCGGTCGCCTGCAAGCGCAGCCACCACAGACTCCAGTCGCTGCGCCGCCTCGATCATGGTGCGGCGACGGCGCAAGCCCACCGGCGTCTCATCAAAGAGCACCGGGGCGGTCACCTTGCGGATGATCATGGTGTGCACGGAAGCGTCGATCCCCCCCAGGGCCACGCCCGCGCGCGACATCACACCCGCCACCTGCTGCGGCGTGCCCATCAAGCTAGGCCATGTGGGCGCGGGGCGCATGACCTCCAGCCACTGCGCGATCAGCAGGCTTTCTGTCAACGGCGTTCCGTCATCCAGGACCAGCGTCGGCACGCGGCTGGCCACATTGGCCGCGCGCAGCCGCCCGTCGTCGGCCCAAGGATCGACGATCGTGGGTTCGACCTCCACGCCCTTCTCGATCAGGCAAATACGTGCGATGCGCACATAAGGAGAAGTCGTGTTCGCCAGAAGTTGCATGGTGGATCTCCGCAAGGGTCAGGCGGGCAAGGCGCCTAGTTGCTTGAGCATACCCAGGTTGTCGAGCAAGGCCCAGTGCTCGACCAGGACGCCGTTCTCGATCTTGAAGAGGTCGAGAACGCCGATGTCGATACGCCGACCCGTCGCCGCCATGTCGCCGAAGGCCCCCGTGTGCGTGGCCTGCACGCGCAGGCGCACCAGAACCTTGTCGCCCTCGGCCACGAAATCCTCGAGGGGCAGCACCATGTCGGGGAATGCGGGCAGCAAGGCATCGTGTAGCTGCGCAACGCCTTGCGGACCCCGCACCTCAAAGGGCAAGCCCGGATCGTGCCGCACGAAGTCGGGGGCGATGTGGCGAGCCATCCAGCCCGTATCACGGGCGAGGAAGGCACGGAAGTAGTCTCGGCAAAGCTGTTTATTGGCGTCCAGGGTGTTCATGAGGATCTCTAGGGATGGGGACAAACGGGTGCGATCGGAGGGCGCTTGCTGGCGTCTTCAGTACATGATGTGGCCGCCGTCCACGACCAGGGTTTGGCCACTCACGAAGCCGGACAAGCCGCTCAGCAGGTACAGCGCGGTGCCGACCAGATCATCGGGGCGTTGCTCACGGCTGATGGCCCGGGCCTTCAGGAAGCTCTGCTGCCATTCAATGGGCCGGTCTTTCGTGGCGTCGGTGATGACGAAGCCGGGCGCGATGACATTGCAGCGCACCCCATCCTTGCCACACTCCTTCGCCAGGCCCTTGGTCATCGACAGCACCGCGCCCTTGGTGGCCACGTAATGCAGGTAGCCGGGTTGGCCCGCCACCGCCACGACCGAGGCGATGTTGACAATGCTGCCGCTGTTACGTTGGCGCATGGCCGGTAGCACCGCCTTGCAGCACAGCCAGACGCCCTTGACGTTGACCTGGAAGATCCGGTCCCAGGTGGCGGGGTCGAGCTCCTCGAAGGGGGTGAGCTTCACCTCGCGAAAGTAGGCCGCGTTGTTGATCAGCCCATCGATCCGCCCGGTGGCTTTGACGGCGGCCTCGGCCATCGCCTTGACGCTCGCGTCGTCGCTGACATCGACCTTGGCATAGGTGGACCGGCCACCGGCCTGGCGGATGAGGTCCATGGTCTCGTCGGCTGCGTTCATGTCGGCCACCAGGACATGCGCGCCCTGCGCAGCCGCGCCCAGCGCGAAGGCCTGGCCGATGCCGGTGGCAGCCCCGGTGACGATGATGGTGTGATCAGGAAGCAGGTTCTGTGCGCTCATGTCTAGGTCGTTGATGGGATGGAAAAAATGCCGAGGTATCAGTGGCGGTGTCCGGTGCCGTGCCGCATCGGGCCCATGTCGCCGGGCTTGGCCGGCGTGGCCGCGCAACGGTCATTGCCCTTGCACTCGTGTACCAGCAGGTTGCGGGACACTTTCTCGCGCAGCGGTCCGGAAATGTCGACGTCCACGGCCCAGACGCCCAGCATCTCCAACTCCAGCGTGGCCTTGTATTGACCTGGCGCGCCAGTCGGTGCCGCCTTC